>NZ_JAIVPF010000069.1:0-8443 GCF_053528595.1 Leucobacter sp.
ATCGAGCTGCTCTCGGATCCAGAGACCTATCAGTCCTGGGACGCGCCGCCCGCGGAGCCCGACCTCGGCGACGCCTATCGCGACGAGCTCGCCGCGGCGGCGGCGAAGAGCGGGGTGGACGAGTCGATCATCACTGGCGAGGCGCTGATCGAGGGGCGCCGGGTGGCGCTCATCGCCTGCGAGTTCCGGTTCCTCGCCGGATCCATCGGGGTCGCCGCGGCGGAGCGCTTCGTGCGGGCGATGGAGCGGGCCACGGCCGAGCGCCTGCCCGTGCTCGCCTCGACCGCCTCGGGCGGCACGCGCATGCAGGAGGGCACCGTCGCGTTCGTCGCGATGGTGAAGATCGCCGCGGCCGTCGCCGCGCACCAGGCCGACGGGCTGCCGTACCTCACCTACCTCAGGCACCCGTCCACCGGCGGGGCGCTGGCCTCGTTCGGCTCGCTCGGCCAGGTCACCGTGGCCGAGCCCGGCGCGCTCGTCGGCTTCCTCGGCCCGCGCGTCTACGAGGCGCTCTACGGCGAGCGGTTCCCCGACGGCGTGCAGTCGGCCGAGAACCTCGCCCGGCACGGCATCATCGACGGGGTGCTGCCGCCCAAGGGGCTGCGCGAGGTCATCGCCCGCACCCTGCGCCTGCTGGAGCGCCCCACGCACGCCGCGCTCGCCGCCCGCGCCGACGACCCCGGATCCGCGGCCGAGGACCCGGCCGGCTCCGCCGAGACCTGGGCATCGGTCACCCGCACCCGCGACCGGCGGCGGCCGGGCCTGCGCGAGCTGCTGCGGCACGCCGCGACCGACGTCGTGCCGCTCTCGGGGACCGGCCAGGGGGAGCGGGATCCCGGCCTCGCGCTCTGCCTGGCCCGCTTCGGCGGCGTGCCGGCGGTGGTGGTGGGCCAGGACCGGCGCGCGCAGCGATCCCACGCCCCCCTCGGGCCGGGCGCGCTGCGGGCCGCGCGTCGCGCCATGCGCCTCTCCGAGGAGCTGCGGCTGCCGCTCGTCACCGTGATCGACACGCCGGGTGCGGCCCTGTCGCAGACCGCGGAGGAGGGCGGGCTCGCCTCCGAGATCGCGCACTGCCTCGCCGACCTCGTCACCCACCGGGGGCCGACGCTGTCGATCCTGCTCGGCGAGGGCACCGGCGGCGGCGCCCTCGCGATCCTGCCCGCCGACCGCACCCTCGCAGCGCTCCACGCCTGGCTCTCGCCCCTCCCGCCCGAGGGCGCCTCGGCGATCGTGCACCGGGACACCGCGCACGCCCCGGAGCTCGCCGAACAGCAGGGCGTCGCCTCGGCGCGACTGCGGCGGGACGGCATCGTGGATCGGATCGTCGTCGAGCGGCCCGATGCCGCCGACGAGGCCGCGGCCTTCTGCCGGCGCATGGGCGACGCCATCGCGCAGGAGATCGCCGCGCTGCAGCTGATGCAGCCCGACCGCCGCCGCGTGCTGCGCCACGACCGCTATCGGAGGCTCGGACTGTGATCCCGCCCCGGTCCGCCGGTTGAACGGAGCGCAGTGGAGTCGACACCCGGACACCCGCCCGCCCCGGATAGGCTGAACCCACCGCCGGACCGCCGTACGAGGGAGTTCACGTGAACCGCGCACTGCTGATCATCGACATTCAGAACGACTACTTCCCCGGCGGGGCCTTCCCGCTCGTCGGAGCGGACGCCGCCGCGGCGTCGGCGGCCCGCGTGCTCGCCGCCTTCCGGGAGGCCGGGGATCAGGTGCTGCACGTGCAGCACGTCTGGGACGCCCCCGACGCGCCCTTCATGCGACCGGGCACCGCCGGCGTCGAGATCCACGGGGCCGTGCGGCCGCTCGACGGCGAGGCCGTGCTGCAGAAGTCGGAGCCCAACGCGTTCCTGGGCACCGACCTCGCCGCGCGGCTCGCCGCCGCGGCCCCCGACGAACTCGTGGTGGCGGGCATGATGACGAGCATGTGCGTCGACTCGACCGTGCGCGCTGCGGCCGAGCGCGGCTTCACCGTACGACTGCTGCACGACGCCTGCGCAGCGCCCGACCTGGAGTTCGGCGGAGCGAGCGTGCCCGGGGCGGTCGTGCACGCCGCCTTCATCGCGGCTCTCTCCGACAGCTTCGCGGCCGTGAGTTCCGTCGACGAGTACCTCGCCGTCTGAGGCCGACGCCCCGCCGCTACTCGAGCAGATCGGCGACCGAGGCGAGCACCTCGTCGGGGCGGAAGGGGAAGCGCTCGATCTCGGCGCGGTCGGAGATCCCCGTCATGACGAGCACGGTGTGCAGCCCGGCCTCCATGCCGGCGACCACGTCGGTGTCCATGCGATCGCCGATCATGCCCGTGTTGTGGGAGTGCGCGCCGATCTGGTTGAGCGCCGAGCGGAACATCATGGGGTTGGGCTTGCCGACGATGTAGGGCACCTTGCCCGTCGCCTCGGTGATGAGCGCGTTGATGGCCCCGGTGGCGGGCAGCGGCCCCTCGGCGCTCGGGCCGGTCGCATCGGGGTTCGTCGAGATGAAGCGGGCGCCGCCGATGATAAGCCGGATCGCCTTGGTGATCGCCTCGAACGAGTAGTTGCGGGTCTCGCCCACCACGACGAAGTCGGGGTCCGACTCCGTCATCACGTACCCGGCGTCGTGCAGCGCCGTGAGGATCCCGGCCTCGCCGATCACGAAGGCCGAACCGCCCGGCTTCTGCTGCTTGAGGAAGGCCGCGGTGGCGAGCGCGCTCGTCCAGATGCGGTCCTCCGGCACGGCGATGCCCGAGGCGGCGAGGCGCGCGCTGAGGTCGCGGGCCGTGAAGATCGAGTTGTTGGTGAGCACCAGGTACGGGATCTCCTGGCTGCGCCAGTGCTGGATCAGCTCCGCCGCGCCCGGGATCGCCCGGTTCTCGTGCACCAGCACGCCGTCCATGTCCGTGAGCCAGCACTCGATCTCTCGACGGCGCTGCGGGATCTCGATCTCGGTCATGCCACCAGCGTAGTGCTGCCGTGTGAACGACCGGTTTCGCGGTGCGCAGGATCCGTCGCCGAAGGATTGGTGCCGGTCATCCGTCATCCTGCGCGAGGAACGAGTCGCAGAATCCAGGCGTGTGGATCCTGCGACTCGCACTGGTGCGGGAGCGCCCCGAACCCCTCGCTCAGCTCTCCCGGCCCACGAGCTCCGGCACCGCGCTCAGCAGCTCCAGCGTGTACGGGTCCTCGGGCGCGGTCCACACCCGCTCCGTCGGCCCCTGCTCCACGAAGCGGCCCGCGCGCATCACGGCCGTGCGGTCGGCGATCGTCGCGACCACGGCGAGGTCGTGCGAGATGATCACCATCCCGATCTGCAGCTCGTCCACGAGCCGCCGCAGCAGCTCGCCGACGTACTTCTGCGAGGAGGCGTCGAGCGCCGAGATCGGCTCGTCGGCGACGATGACCTGCGGGTCGGCGAGCAGCGCCTTCGCGATGGCGATCCGCTGCCGCTGCCCTCCGGAGAGCGCGTGCGGATAGCGGGCGGACAGGTCGGGATCGAGGCCCACCCGCTCGAGCACCTCGGCGATCGCGGCGGCCCGCGACGTCTCCGAGCGCTGCTCCCCGCGTGCGCGCGCCGCGGAGTTCCACACCTCCTCGAGCTGCTGCACGACCCGCCGCCGAGGATTGAGCGACGCGTAGGGATCCTGGAAGACCATCTGCAGCGGCACGAGGTGCGCGGGGCGCCGGCGGATGGGCAGCGGAGTGACCTCGCGTCCGAGGAAGCGGATCGATCCGCCGCTGAGCCGGTTGATCCCGACCAGCGCGCGGGCCAGCGAGGACTTCCCGCAGCCGCTCTCGCCCACGATGCCGACGATCTCGCCGGGCCGCACCTCGAGGTCGACCCCCTGCACGGCGACGAAGCGGCCGCGGCCCTTCACCCGGTAGCTCACGACGGCGTCGCTCACCTCGAGCAGCGCGGTCGTGCCGTTCTCGGCATGCGTCATGACTGAACCTCCTCGGGGAGCGGCCAGGGGATCTTCGGCACGGCGTCCAGCAGGACCCGCGTGTAGGGGTGCTGAGGCGCGCGGAACAGGCGATCCGCCGCACCGGACTCGACGATCTCCCCGGTGCGGAACACGTTCACCCGATCCGCGATCGAGCTCAGCATCGCGAGATCGTGCGTGACGAAGATGATGCCCATGCCGCTCTCGCGGCGGAGCTCGTCGAGCAGCGCGATGATCTCCGTGCGGATGTTGGCGTCGAGGGCGGTCGTCGGCTCGTCGGCGATCAGCAGCTTCGGCCCGCAGGCGAGCGCGATCGCGATCGACACGCGCTGCTTCATGCCGCCGGAGAGCTGGTGGGGGTACTGCCGCAGGAGGCGCTTGGGCTCGCGCAGGTGCACCCGCTCGAGCAGTTCGATCGCGCGAGCCTCGGCCTCGGGCCGGCCGAGGCCGAGATGCAGCCGCAGGTGGTCGGTGAGCTGCTCGCCCAGCTTGAGCATGGGGTGCAGGCTCGACGAGGGATCCTGCAGCACCATCGCGATCTCGGCGCCGCGCGTGCGCTCCCACTCCTTGCCGCTCTGCGTCAGCAGCTCCCGGCCGTCGAAGCGCAGCGAGCCGGTCGCCCTGAGCCCTTCGGGCAGCAGGCCGAGCAGGCTGAGGCCCGTGAGGGTCTTCCCGGATCCGCTCTCCCCGACGACCCCGACGACCTCTCCGGCCTCGACCGAGAACGACACCTCCGAGACGAGGGGGTCGCCGGCGCCGCTCGCCCGCAGCACGCTGAGGCGGTCCACTTCCAACAGGCTCATGAGCCGGCTCCGTTCTCGCTCAGGCGCGGTTCGAGGCTGTCGCGGATCGCGTCGCCGATGACGTTGAACGCCAGCACGACGGAGACGACCGCGATGCCGGGGGCGATCGCCAGCCACCACTGGTCGAAGTACTGCACGGCCCCGGAGATCATCGAGCCCCACTCGGGGGCGGGCGGCACCGCGCCGAGACCGAGGAAGGACAGCCCCGCGAGGAAGAGGATCGCGGCACCGATGTCGAGCATCGCGAGCACGAGCACGGATCCGCTCACCGCGGGGAGCAGGTCGACGAAGATGGACCGGAGCGGGCCGACCCCCGACAGCCGGTTCGACAGCACGAACTCCGACTCGCGCAGCGCGAGCACGATCGATCGCACCGCGCGGGCGTATGCGGGCCACCAGCTGATCGCGGCCGCGATGACCGCGTTCTGGATGCTGGGACCGAGCGCCGCGGCGATCGCCATCGCGAGGATGATGCCGGGGAAGGCGAAGACGAGGTCGGCGATGCGCATCAGGATCTCGTCGATCCACCCGCCGAAGAAGCCCGCCACCAGGCCGATCGCGGTGCCGAGGAGCGCGGCCGCGGCCACGATCATGAGGCCGTTCGGCACGGACACGCGGGCCGCGGCGAGGGTGCGGCTCAGGTTGTCGCGTCCGAGTGCGTCCGTGCCGAGCAGGGCGGTGCCGTCGGGCGGGGAGAGCGCCGGCCCGACGGTCGCGAGCGGGTCGTGCGGCGTCAGCGCGGGGATGAGGATCACGAGGAGCCACGCGAGGAGCACGGCGCAGGAGGCGATCACGGAGGGCGTGCGCAGCCACCCGGGAAGGCGCCCGCGCCGACTGCGTTCGGGCTGGTCGATCATGGAGATCACGTCGGTGCGGCTCATTGGAGGCGGATCCTTGGGTCGAAGGCCGACGCCAGGACGTCGGCGAGGAAGTTCACGGCCAGGAAGATGACGGCGATGACGACCGAGATGCCGGTGATCGCCGTGATGTCGAGGTTCGTCGCGGAGCGGTAGGCGTACTGCCCGAGCCCGCCCCAGGCGAAGATCTGCTCGACGTAGACCGTGGCCGCGAGGAGGAAGCCGAAGGAGAGCGCCGTGACGGTGATGATCGGGCTCGATGCGCTGCGCACGGCGTACCGCATGAGCACGCGGGTGCTGGGGAGCCCCTTCGCCCGTGCCGCCTTCACCGCGTCGGTGTTGAGTCCGTCGAGCACCGCGCTGCGGGTGAAGCGGAGCACCATGCCGAGGTTCGAGAGCGCCAGGACGGTCGCGGGCAGGACCAGGTGCGCGGCCGCCGAGCCCCAGGCCGCGAAGTCGCCGACCAGGAGCGCGTCGATCGTGTAGAACCCGGTGACGGCCGGGGGAGGCGGGGTCGCGGCGTCGAGGCGGCCGCTGCCGGGCAGCCAGCCGAGCTGGCGGAAGAAGACGGTGGAGCCGACGAGCGCGAGCCAGTAGGTCGGCAGGCTGACGCCGATCAGAGAGACGATCCGCGCGAAGTGGTCGGGCCAGCGGTTGCGGGCCTGCGCGGCCACGATCCCGAGCGCGACCCCGATGACCACGGAGAGGACCGTCGCCCAGAGCACGAGCTCGAGCGTCGCCGGGGCGTACTTCGCGAGGTCGCCGGCGATGGGCTGGCCCGTCTGCTGCGAGATGCCGAGATCGCCGCGGAAGAGGCCGGCGAGGTACCTGAGGTACTGCTCCCAGATGGGGAGGTCGAGGCCGAACTTCTCGCGGAAGGCGGCCACGGCTTCGGGGTTGGCGAGGGCCTGCTGGCTCAGGTTCGCCGTCTCTGGCCGGAGCGGCACGAGGACGCCCAGGCCGAAGGAGACGAGGGTGATCCCGAAGAGCGTGATGAGGGAGGTGACGAGGCGGCGGAGCACGAAGCGGAGGTATCCGCTCCCGCCGCCCTTCTCCGGGGCGGACGTCCGTGCGTCCGCCCCGGTTCCGGGGAGTGTCTGTGTCACGATGCGAGTTCCGTACGGGGTCAGCGGATCTGCGAGAGGTTGACCCCGGCGAGCGGATCGTGGCTCACGTGCTCCACGCTCGTCGACGCGACCAGGAAGAAGGAGGGCTCGAGCAGGTAGGCGTAGGGCGCCTCCTCGTTCATCGCCTCGTTCCAGGCGGTGTAGGCCGCCTCGCGGTCGTCGCCGGTGGCCGCGCGGGCCTCCTCCGCCAGCTTCGCGACCTCGGGGGCCGCGTCGGCGGGCCAGTGCACGCGCTCGCCGATCAGGTTGCCGGCGGAGAACACCAGCACGTCGGAGGGGTCGGCGATGTCCGGCGGCCACGACCAGAGCGCCATCTCGGTCTCGCCGTCGATGTACCGCTGGAGCGACGTCGAGGTCGGCGTCGGGTTCAGGGTGACCTTGAGCCCGATGGCCTCGAGCTGGGTCTGGATGCCCTGCGCGAGCACGTTGTAGTCGATGCCGGCGAGGCGGGTGTAGTCGTTGGCGTAGTCGAGCGTGACCTCGGTGCCGGTCTTGCCCGCGTCGGCGAGGATCTGCTTCGCGGCCTCGGGATCGGACGTCGGGCCCTCGCCCTCCGGGAGCGAGCCGAGCATCATCGACGGGATGATGCCGGTCGCCTCCTTCGCGCCCGCGCCGACCAGCGTGCGGAGCGCCTCGTAGTCGATGCCGGTCTTGATCGCCTCCGTGACATCCGGATCGGCGGTCGCGGCACCGGCCTTCTGCGAGAGGGCCAGGTAGAGCACCTCGGGGGACGGCGAGGACTGCACCTTCAGCGCCTCGGACTCCATGCCCTCGGCGATGCGCCCCGGGATGTCCAGAGCGATCTGGCTGTCCCCGCCCTCGATGTTCGCCTTCTGCTGCTGGGCGTTGTTGACGTTGCGCAGCACGATGCGGTCGTAGGCGGGCGCGTCGCCCCAGTAGTCCTCGTTCTTCACGAGCACGATCTGGGAGTTCGTGTCGTAGCTGTCGAGCGTGTACGGACCGCTCCCGACGCCGGTGCCGGCCTCGGTGAAGAGGTTGCCGGCCTGGTCGGTCTCGGCCGCGTCCTCGGCGTCGGTGCCGCCGGCCGCGCGTACCGTCTCGTCGTCGACGATCGACAGCGGCGTCGCGGTCAGCGTGTGCTCCATGTAGGGCGCGGGGCTCTCCGTGGTGATCGTCACGGTGCGCTCGTCGACCTCGGCGACGGTGACGCCCTCCATGCGATAGGCGGGGCTCGCCCCGAGGTGCTTCAGGCGGTTCAGCGAGAACACCACGTCGGCCGCGGTGACCGGGTTGCCGTTCGCGAACGTCGCGTCGTCGCGGAGGGTGACGGTGAACTCGGTCGCGCTGTCGTTCGCCTCGATCGACTCGGCGAGCAGCGGCTGCGGCTCGGCGACGTTGTCGACGTAGGTGAAGAGCGTCTGGTAGATGCCGCTCGCGACGATCGCGTCGGTCACCTGGAAGATGGTGGCGGGGTCGATCGACTGCGCGGTGAACGCCTGGTCGATGACGAGCGTGCCGGACTTCTCCGTCGACGCGCCGGTGTTCCCCGCCTGGCCTCCGGCTGCGCAGCCGGAGAGGACGAGGGCGCCGGCCGTGAGCAGTGCGGAGACCCCTGCGGCTTTTCGAAGCGGCTTCGATGCCATGTCGCAGATCCTTTCGATGTATCGGTGTCGCTGGGTTGCACCCGGCTGAGATCAGGACTTGCGCGACCTCGCTGTCGGGGTTAGTGTCAACCATATCGTGACAACTGCTTCTAATTTGTGAAGC
>NZ_JAIVPF010000070.1:0-33196 GCF_053528595.1 Leucobacter sp.
CCCGCCGCTCGCGGCGCCCGAGGCGTCGAAGCCCCAGCCCCGGGCGGCGACCCCCAGCTGCACGGTCTCCCCTTGCGCGGCGATGGCCTGGTTCGAGCCGCTCGGGAGCACCCACGGCTTCTGCACCACGGTGAGGTCCATCACTCCGGTCGCGGTCTCCCCGCCGCGCTCGACGAGGTAGGAGAGCTGAGCCGGGAAGCTGTAGGAGGGGTAGGAGGCGAGCGCGCCCGATGAGAACGTGACCGTGGTGGGCGGCACGATCGTCGTCACCACGCTGCTCGGCCCGGCCACCGAGACGATCGTGCTGCCCGGCTCCAGATTCGCGGCGAAGTCCGCGGTGTGGCCGCTCGCCGGCATGGTGATCGAGAATGTAGGCGCGGCGGGCGGGGCCGCGTGCGCGGGCGCCGCGATCCCGAGCAGCGCGCCGAGGGCGAGCAGCAGTGCGAGTGCGCCCGAAGCGGTGCGGCGGGTCTGCGAGCCGCGACGTGCGCGCTCGAGGTAACGGTGCAGCATGGAAGACAGCCCTCCAGGACTGGACCGCCGCGCCCACTCCCCTGCGAACTTGAACGGCGTCCATGTTGGATCCTAGTGCAAGGAACGGGTGTCGTCCAAGTGTTTCGGGGCGTCCTTCATCCTGCGCACCGTCGAAGCCTCCTCAGTGTGGATCCTGCGACTGCGTTCGCTGCGCTCACTCCGCGCAGGATGACGGGAGGCGCACCCCGGCCCCGCCTGCCTCCGTCTCCGGTGCGCTCACTCCGCGCAGGGTGACGGGGAGTGGAGGCCGGCCCGCCTCCTCCTCCAGCAGGTAGGGCGTCCCCGCCTACTCCCCGCGCGAGATCCGCGTCATCTCGTCGCGCGGCACGACCTTGATGCGCGTGCGGCCGGCGTCCTCGCCGAGCGACAGCTCGTGCTCGTCGAGCCGGTGCCAGCCCTCGATCGTGGTGTACGGCACCTCGCGCGCGTGCAGCAGCTCGGGGATGGCCTCGATCCCCGGCGCCTCCGGTCGCCACCAGCCCTCCCGGTCCTCGAGCAGGCACTCGAGGGTCTCCATCGCGTCCGACTTCGTGTGGCCGATGAGGCCGACCGGACCGCGCTTGATCCACCCGGTCGCGTACACCCCCGGGATCTGGGCTCCCTCGAGGTCGTGCACCCGACCCTGCACGTTCGGGATCACGCCCTTCGCGTCGTCGAACGGGATCTCGTCGAGCGGGGAGCCGAAGTAGCCGACGGCCCGGTAGAGCGACTGCATCGGGATCACCTCGAACTCGCCGGTGTCGACGACGCCGCCGCGCCCGTCGGGCGCCGTGCGCTCGATCCTGAGCCCGGCCACGCGGCCGTCCTCCACGACCACCTCGACCGGCTTCGACCAGAAGTGCATGTGCAGGCGGCGCGACGCCGCCTCGACCCGCCCGGCGTCCCGCTCGACCTGCTCCGAGCGCCACTTGTCCATGATGCGGGTCATGACGACGACCTGCTTGTTCTTGGCGAGCACCTCGTCGGCGTACGCGTCCTCGACCTCGAAGTCGCGCTCGTCGATCACCATGTCGACATCGCGCACCTCTCCCAGCTCGCGCAGTTCGAGCGGGGTGAACTTCACGTACTTCGGGCCGCGACGGCCGAAGAGGTGCAGCTCCTCGATCGGATTGGCCGCGAGCCCCGCGTAGACGTTCTCGGGGATCTCGGTGGGCAGCAGGTCGTCGGCGTGCTTGATGAGCATGCGGGAGATGTCGAGCGCCACGTTGCCGTTGCCGATCACACCCACCTCGCGCGCCTCGAGCGGCCAGGTGCGGGGCACATCGGGATGCCCGTCGAACCAGCTCACGAAGTCGGCCGCGCCGTAGGATCCGTCGGCGTCGATGCCCGGGATGCTCAGCGAGGCGTCGCGGATCGCGCCGGTCGCGAAGATCACGGCGTGGTAGTGCCGCTTGAGGTCGGCGAGGGTGATGTCCTGCCCGTAGCGCACATTGCCGAAGTAGCGGATGGCGCCGCTGTCGAGCACCTCGCGCAGCGCCGTGATGATGCCCTTGATGCGCGGATGGTCCGGCGAGACCCCGTACCGCACCAGACCGTAGGGCGCGGGCAGCTGCTCGAAGAGATCGATCTCCACCTCGAAGTCGCGCTCGGCCTTCAGCAGCAGATCCGCCGCGTAGATCCCCGCGGGTCCCGCTCCGACGATCGCCAGTCGCATCCTGCTCATCGCTCTGTTCTCTCCCTCAGTACGTTCTTGCGGTCGCGCCCCGTCATGCTGCGCGAAGTCGTGCGTCCATGACGCGGAGCCGATGGATCCCGCGACTCGCGGAGCTCGCGCGGGATGACGGCGCTAACCTTCTCTGTTCACGATGGAATCGGCCATGCGCTCGAGCGCGCGTCGCACCGACGACTTGGGCAGCACGCCGAGCGCCTGTTTCGCCTCCTCGGCCCAGCGCTTCGCCGTGGCCTCCGTCTCCCGCGTCACCTCGTGCGCGCGCAGCGCCTCCACCTCGGGATCGAGCAGTGCGGGATCGGCGCCGTCGGCGATCGCCGCGGCGCCCGCGTCGATGCGGGCCAGCAGTTCGGCGTCGGCGGCGTGCTCGGCGGCCCGCTGCTGCAGCAGCAGGTACGGGAGCGTGGCCACGCCCGCACGCAGGTCCGTGCCCGCGCGCTTGCCCGTCTGCTCCTTCTTCGGCGAGAGATCGATCACGTCGTCGATCAGCTGGAACGCCACGCCGATGCGCTCGCCGTACTCCATCACGGGATCGGCGTACTCCGCCGGGCCGTGGCCGAACATCACGCCCATGCGGGCCGCCGTCGCGATGAGCGCGCCGGTCTTGTCCGCGAGCACCTGGATGTAGTGCGCGATCGGCTCGTCGCCGTCCTGCGGGCCGACGGTCTCGTGCAGCTGCCCCAGGCAGAGGCGCTCGAACGTGCGCGCCTGCAGCAGGATCGCCTCCTCGCCCATGCCCGACACGAGGGACGACGCCCGCGCGAAGAGCAGATCGCCCGCGAGGATCGCGACCGAGTTCGACCACACGGTCTGCGCCGCGGGCACACCGCGGCGCAGCTTCGCGTCGTCCATCACGTCGTCGTGGTACAGCGAGGCGAGGTGCGTCAGCTCGACCGCCTGCGCGGCGCGGCGCACCAGCTCGTCGGGGCCGTCGCCGAGCTCGCTCGTCAGCAGGGTCAGCATCGGCCTGATCCGCTTGCCGCCCGCGTCCATCAGGTACCGCGCCGGGGCGTCGGCGATCGGAGACGCGAAGCGGAGATGCTCCTGCAGGCCGGCCTCGATGAGCTCGAGCTGATCCTGCAGCACCTTCGCGTGGCGGCGATCCTGGGCGCCGCGGAAGAGGCGCATGGGCAGCGCCTGCGTCGCCGTGTCGTACGCTTCGGGTCGGCTCACTGGGTCTCTCCGGGCTTCGGTTCGGGGCGCTCGGACGCGCTGGGGTTCGACGGAGCGGCGGGCTTCGGCTTCGGCGCCGCCGGTTTCCGCGCCGCAGGCTTCGCGGCAGCGGGCTTCGCGGCGGCGGGCTTCTTCGGGGCCGGCGCCTTGGCCGCAGCGGGCTTCGCGGCAGCGGGCTTCTTCCCGCCCGTGGGGCGCTTCTCCGCAGTGGGCTTCTCCGCGGCCGGTTTCCCGTCCGCCGCTCCCGCCGCGGACGCCTTCGCCGCAGGCTTCTTCGTCGTCGATCCCGAGGCGGGTTTCCGCGCGGCGGGCTTCTCCGCCGCGGGCTTCCCGACCGCGGGCTTCTCCGCCCCGGGCTTCCCGGCAGCGGGCTCCTCGGCCCGCTTCGGTTCGTGGCGCACGAAGCCGCGGTGCAGCGCGACGATGCCGAAGGTGAGGTTGCGATACGCCACGCGTTCGAAACCCGCCTCGCGCAGCCAGGCCGCGAGCTCCTCCTGATCCGGCCAGGCCTCGATCGACTCGTTGAGGTAGCGGTAGGCCTCCGCCGCCTCGCGGGTGATGAGTCCCGCGATGCGGGGCAGCACGTGCCGCCCGTAGAACGCGTAGGGCGCACGCACCAGCGCGGAGGGCGGCGTGGAGAACTCGGCGATCACCACTCGGCCGCCGGGCTTCACCACCCGGCGCATCTCGGCGAGCGCCTTGCGGGGGTCGTTCACGTTGCGCAGCCCGTAGGAGATCGTGGCGGCGTCGAAGCTGTCGTCGTCGAAGGGCAGCTCGGTCGCGTCCGCCTGCACGAACTCGATGAGATCGTCCCCCGCGTGGCGCCTGCGCGCCTCCTCGAGCATGCCCCTTGAGAAGTCGGCCGCGACGACGTGGGCGCCGTGCGCCGCGAGCGCCGCCGACGAGGTGCCGGTTCCGGCGGCGAGGTCGAGGATCCGCATGCCCTTGCGGGGGGCGACGGCCCGCGTCGTCGCGATGCGCCAGAGGCGGTCGTTGCCCACGGTGAGCACGTCGTTGATGAGGTCGTATCGAGGGGACACCTCGTCGAACATCGCGGAGACGTCGGCGGCGTGCTTGGTCGCGGTATCGGCTCGGGTCACCCCTCTATGCTAGTCCGTCGCACTGTCCGGGAGCTGGTGGGATGCGGCCGGAGGCGCGGTTCCGCCGCAGCTGTCGAGATCCGCGCGACCGCAGACGTCTCGGCGCGGGATCCCCGCCGTCGCGCGGGTCTCCCCCGACGCGTTCAGTGCCCGGTCGATCGGGGGCGGTAGATTGGTGCGAGTGACCACTGATCGCGGAGTGCCCCGGCTGCGGGCGACCACGAGAGCGCTCTCGGGAGCGCCCGACCTCGTGTCGCTCGCCGACCCCGAGCACCCGCTGCTGTGGCTCCGCGACGACCGCGGCTGCGTCGGCGTCGGCGAGACGCTCCGGCTGACCTTCAGCGGCCCCACTCGTTTCCGCGACGCCGCCGAGCAGTGGCGCCGGATCGCCGCGGCGGCGGAGATCGACGACCCGGTGCGGCTGCCCGGCACCGGCCTCGTCGCGCTCGGCACCTTCGCCTTCGCCGACCGCAGCGCGTCCGAGAGCGTGCTCGTCGTGCCCCGCGTGCTCGTCGCGCGGCACCGCACCAGCTGGTGGATCACCGAGATCGCCCCCGTCGACGACGCCCCGGCGAGCCCGCCCGCTCTTCCCGAGGCCCGGCCCGAGGCGTCCTGGCCCGGCACCGCCTTCGGCGAGACGCCCGCCGCCCGCTCCGGCGGGGAGGCGTCAGCTCCGGCTCCGCACGCGTCGGCCGATGCCGTCGAGGCGTACCTGAGGGGCGTGCGCGAGGCCGGGCGGCGCATCTCGCTGGGCGAGGCGGAGAAGATCGTGCTCGCGCGCCAGATCCGGGGCACGATCCCGGCCGGCGCCGATCTCCGGGTGCCCCTGCGCCGGCTCGCCGAGCGCTACCTCGACTGCTGGACCTTCGCGGTCGACGGGCTCGTGGGCGCGAGCCCCGAGACGCTCATCCGCTCCACGGGGGGCGCGGTCTCCGCGCGGGTGCTGGCCGGCACGCGCGGACGCCACCCCGAGGACACCAGGCGCGATGCGCGGGCCAGGGACGAACTGCTCACGAGCGCCAAGGAGCAGCACGAGCACGCCTTCGCCGTGCAGAGCGTCGTGACGGCGCTCTCCCCGTACGTGCGCGAGCTGCGCACCAGCGAGGAGCCGTTCACGCTCCGGCTGCCGAACGTGTGGCACCTGGCCACCGACCTGGGCGCGAGCCTCGGCGATCGCAGTTCGGCGCTGGAGCTCGTGGGCGCGCTGCACCCCACCGCCGCGGTCGCGGGAACCCCCACCTCCGCCGCCGTGGCCGCGATCGACGAACTCGAGCCGTTCGACCGCGGACGCTATTCGGGCGCCGTGGGGTGGATCGACGCCGCCGGCGACGGGGAGTGGGTCATCGCGCTGCGCTGCGCGCAGATCGGTGCTCCGGATCCCGAGACCCGGGAGCGCCCCGTGGTGGCGAGCGCCGGAGGCGGGATCGTGGCCGGGTCGGATCCCGGGCACGAACTCGGCGAGACCGTCTCCAAGCTGCGGCCCATCACCGAGGCCTTCGCCCCGTAGGCGGGGTCAGGCCCCCTGCTTCAGCTGGATCTCCTGCAACTGGTCCTCGCCCGGCACGAACGGGGCGCTCACGGCCTTGGACTCCACGGTGTCCTCCAGCCGGACGGGCTCGGGGAGCCGTGTGTAATCCGGCGCCTCGCGCCGGGCCTCTCGCCGCTGCTTCTCCATGCGCCGAGTGTCGCACGCCCGCGTCTCCGGCGCCACCGCCCGCGGCGGCTCCCCCGGAAGAGGGGACGCGCGCTCGGCGGATCGCGTCACTCCGGCCAGCGCAGCCCGAGCGTGCGCTCGACGCGGCTCCGCTCGGCGGCGACGTCGAAGTCGGACTCCGGCCACTGCGGGTCCATGCGCTGCAGTTCGGAGATGACGATCCGCTGCACGGCCGCTCGCGCGTACCACTTCGCGTTCGCGGGCACCACGAACCAGGGCGCATGGGGCGCGGCCGTGCGATCGATGGCGACGCGGAAGGCCTCCATGTAGGCCGCCCAGTGCCGGCGCTCCTCGACGTCGCCGGTGTTGTACTTCCAGTGCTTCTCGGGATCGTCGAGTCGCGCGAGCAGGCGCTCCGCCTGCTCCTCGGGCGAGATGTGCAGCATGATCTTCACCACGCGCACCCCGTCGTCCGAGATCCGCCGCTCGAAATCGACGATCGCCCCGTAGCGGCGCTCGATCTCCTCGGGCGGCGCGAGACCGCGCACGCGCTGGATCAGCACGTCCTCGTAGTGCGAACGGTCGAACAGGCCGATGACGCCCGGGCCGGGCACGCGGGGCTCGACGCGCCACAGGAAGTCGTGCTCGCGCTCCTCCTCCGTGGGCGGCTTGAAAGCCGTCAGCGCGAGACCGTAGGGCTCGAGCAGGGAGAACACGTGGTTGACGATCCCGCCCTTCCCCGCGGCGTCCATCGCCTGCAGCACCACGAGCAGCCGATCCTTCGCACCGAGCCGGCTCTGGGCGAAGAGCTTCTCCTGCAGGCCGCGCAGCTGCTGCGCCGACCGCGCCAGCTCCGCCACGCCGTCCCGCTTCCCACCGTCGGTGCCGGGCGTCGCCGCGGGATCCACGTCGCGCAGCCGGAAGCCCGGCCCGACGCGCAGCAGCTCCGTCACGTCCTCGGTCCAGAACTCTCGCGCCATGCCGTCTCCTCCGCTCGGATGACTCCCACTGTACGGCCAGCCGGGCGTCGGCCTCGCGATCCTGCCGCTCAGCGGGCCAGGGGCACCTCGACGAGGGTCGGGCCCGCGACCGGCTCGGTGAGCAGCCGCTCGAGCTCGCCGCGCGTTGCGACCCGGCGATACGCCCAGCCGTAGGCGTCGGCGAGTGCTTCGAGCCGCGCCCCCTGCGGCGTGTACATCACCCGGTCGTAGGCGTCGGGGTCGGCCGAGGCGGCCACCTCGAGCCCGTCGAAGATGCTGCCGCCGCCGTCGTTGCCGACGAAGAGCTGGATGCGCGGACGGGCCTCGCCCTCCGGCAGCAGCAGGGATCCCGCGTCGTGCAGCAGGGCCAGATCTCCCAGGAGCACGCGCGTCGTGCCCGCCGCACGCGCCGGCTCGTCGCTCGCCTGGCTCGCCATCGCCACCCCGAGCGCGGTCGCCACGGTGCCGTCGATGCCCGCGAGGCCGCGATTCGCGTGCACCTCCAGCTTGCGCGCCGGCGCGAGCCCGTCGAGCACGCGCACCAGCCGCGAGGCCGCGAGCACCAGCCGGTCGTGCGGCCAGGTGGCGCGCCAGACGCTCTCGGCCAGCAGTTCCCGCGAGACCGCCTCGCGCATCACGGCCACCTCGGCCCGCGCGTAGGCGCTGCGCTCCTTGTAGCCGGTCGCGAGCGCGGCGCCGAGATCCGGCTCGTGCACGGTGCTGCGCTCCCGCAGCAGCTCGCGGTCGGCGAGCACCCAGACCCCCAGCCAGCGGCGCAGCGCGCGAGGGTCGTGCTCCTCCGCCACCCGAGCCGCGCGCACCACGCGGGCATTGCGCCCCGGGTCGAAGTGCTCCGCATCGCCGTAGGGGTCGACCACGATCACGTCGACGTCCTCGCGCCTCAGCAGCGCCGGGATCTGCCGGGTCAGGGTGGGGTGGCCGAACACGATGGCCTGCTCGGCGAGCCCGCCGACGGCCGGATCGTCGATGAGCGTCGCGTACGCGGCGATGGCCTCTCGCCCGTACCGCGAACCGCTGACCGCTTCCGCGAGCAGCGGCAGGCCCGCGGCGTGCGCGAAGGCCTCGGCCTCCGGACCGGCGCCCTCGCCCGCCACCACGACGGCGAGCGCGTCGCCGCGGTGCGTGTGGATCTCCTCGTCCGCGAAGCCGCGATGCGTCCGGACCCCCTGCGCCCCGCCCTGAACGCGCGGGTCGGCGGGAGCGGGCTCCTCCGAGTCGCGCAGGCCCGCCGCCTCGGTCGCGGCCGCCGCGAAGCCGCGCGCGATCATCTCGTCGAAGCCGCCCGTGCCCGAGAGCGGTTCCCGGAAGGCGAGGTTGAGGTGCACCGGACCCGGGGCGCCCGAGCCGAGGAAACCGGTGGCGGCTGAGAGCGCCTCGAGGGCGAGCGATCCCGGTTCCCGCTCGCGGTCCCGGAGGAGGTCGCCGTCCGATCCGAACTCGGGTGCGGGAACGTCGCGCGAGAGGCGGGTGATCCCGCCGAAGATCCCGGCCTGCCCGGTCGTCTGGTTGCTGCGGATCCCCCGCAGTTCCGAGGGCCGATCGGCGGTGAGCAGCAGCAGCGGCACGCGCCCCTCGTGCGCCTCGAGCACAGCCGGCATCAGGTTGGCCACGGCCGTGCCGCTCGTCACGACGACGGGTGCGGGAACGCCCGTTTCACGTGCAACCCCGAGTGCGAAGAAACCGGCCGAACGCTCGTCGAGCCGCACGTGCAACCGGATCGCTCCGGCCCGCTCCGCCGCCGCGGCGGCGAGCGCGAGCGCCTGCGAGCGCGACCCGGGGCAGAGCACCACGTCCTCCACCCCGCGGCGCACGAGTTCGGCCAGCAGCTCGACCGCGAACATCGACGCCGGCGCGGGGTGCGGCGTTCCGCTCACTTCTGCGCCGCGTCGCCGTCGGGACGCGCGTCGCTGCCGTTCGCGGACTGGTCGCCGTCGCCGGACGGCTCCGCATCATCGCCCCCGCCCCGGGGCGGATCCTGCGTCTCGGGTCCGTGCGGTTCCGCGGGCTGCTCGGGCGTCGCCTCCGGCCTGCGCTCGGGAGCCGGATCCCCGCGGTCCTCGCCGGGGAACGTCTCGTTGTCGAGTTCGCGCAGCCGCTCCTCGAGATCGCGCATGTGGGCGTCGAGGTCGTCGTTCGAGAGACGCGTCCCCGTGAAGCGCGGATCGTCGTCGGGAGCGCGGCGCGGCGCGGCGGCCGTCTTCGCCCCCTTGCCGATCAGGAACCAGAGCACGCCGCCGATCACCGGCAGCAGCACGACGATCACCACCCACACGGGCTTGCTCACCCCGCGAGCCCGCGATGCATCGGTCATCGCCGCGTCGACGAGGGCGTACAGTGTGAACGCCACGGCGACGACGATCCCGATTATCACGACTCGCACCATACCCCCATCGTACCGGCCCTGTCTGGCCGCCTGCTGGCTGCCATCCGGCTGCATTCCCGCTGCCTTCCCGACGCATTCCGGCCGCATTCCGCGCCGCTCCGCGGGCCCCGGATCGCGGCCGGGGCCGACCGGGCGCTCGCCCCGCAGCGACCGGGCGGCCCGGCTTCGCCTCAGGTGCCGCGGGTAGACTCTGGCGCGTGAAGAACCCCCGCTCCGCCTGGATCACCTACACCGTGCTGCGCCTGCTCTTCTTCGCGGTGCCGTTCGCGCTCATCTATCTGCTCGGGCTCTCGCTGCGGTTCTCCCTCATGCTGTCGGCGATCGTCGCCGCGGTCTTCGCCGCGCTCATCGGCGTCTCGCTCTCGCTGCTGCTGCTCACGAAGCCGCGCGAGGCCGCCTCCGAGAGCATCTACGACTGGCGCAATCGCGACCGCACCGCCGACGACATCGCCGAGGACGACGCGATCGCCGCCGCCGAGGGCGCCGCGCCCGCCGCCGGCTCCGAGGATTCCGGGAGCGCGGACCGGGCCGAGGGCACCGAGGGCGCCGGCGGCGCCGAGCACTCCACCGTTCCCACCGCGGACCCGGAGACGGGCTCGCGGGAGCGGCGCGCGCAGCCGTAGTCACCCCGAAGGGACTGGCTCTTTTCAGCCAGTGCCTGTGATGCCTGGTACTTCGAGTCCGAGGCGAGCACGCTAGTCCGGTGCCCAAGATCCACTCCGCAGCCGCGCTCCAGATCGGCCAGCGCGTACGCGCGGTCCGGCAGCGGCTCGGGATCTCCCTCGAGGATCTCGGCGAGCTGTCCGAGATCAGCTGGACGAGCATCGGCAAGATCGAGCGCGGGGCGTCGAGCCCGACCGCCGAAACCCTCGTGCGCATCGCGACCGCCCTCGGCGTCGACCCGGGCAGCTTCCTCAGCGGCATCACCGCGGACGACTACGGTCAGCGCCTGCACCAGCTCTCGGCGCGGGATCTCATCAGGGCGCGCGCCGAGCACGACGCTCAGCAGCGCCGCGAGAGCTGAGCCCGTCCCCTCCCGCCGCCCGCTTCCCGTCTCCCGCCGCCCGCTTCCCGTCGAAACCGAGCCCGATCGTCGAAAGTGATGCCTCCGGCGGGGATGCTTCCTACGGTTTCGAACAGTGGGCTCGTCTTCGAGAGGCGAGCGCGCCCGTCAGGGCCGCAGCGCCGACAGCACCGTGAAGGTGCGGTCGCGGGCGACCTGACGACTCGGCCCGATCTCTCGCTCGACCAGCGGGCGGTAGCGCAGATGCGAGTTGAACACGAGCCGCAGCTCGCCGCCGGGCGCGAGCGCCCTGCGGCAGGATCGGATGAGACGGTGCGCCACCCCAGCGTGCACCGCCGCTCCGGCGTGGAACGGCGGGTTGAGCAGGATCAGCTCGGCCCAGCCGTCGGGCACCGCCTCCAGCGCGTCCGCGCGGTGGATCTCGATCCGGTCGTCCACCCCCGCGGCCTGCGCCGTGAGCCGCGTCGCCGCCGCGGCCGCGGCCGACTGATCGGTGGCGACCACCGCCGCCTCCGGGCGCTCGAGCGCCGCCGAGACGGCGAGCACGCCGTTGCCGCAGCCGAGGTCCACGATCCGCCGCGCCTCGGGCGCCGCGTCCCCGAGCCCCGCGAGCAGCAGCCGGCTGCCGTGGTCGAGAGTCGCTCCCCCGAACGTCGCCCCGAAGGCGGCGACGCGGAACGGGAGCGCCGGGTCGGCGCCCCAGCGGGGGAACGGCGCCGGCCCCGGATCCCGCGGGCCGCGAGCGGAGAGCGCACGCGACTTGCGCCACCCGAGCCCCGCCGAGACCTCGGCGAAGGAGCGGCCGAGCACGTCGTTCATGGCGGGGGTCATGTGCTTCACCCGGCCGCCCGCGATGACCCGCACCTCGGGCGAGGCCCAGCGCGCGATCGACCAGGCGATCTCGTCGAGTGCATCGAGCCCGCGCGGCAGCTGCAGCAGCACCACCCGGGCGCCGTCGAGCAGCGAGGCGTCGAGCGGGTGCGAAGCGTAGGCGCCCGTCAGATGGAGGCGCTCGGCATTGCGAGCCAGCGCCCGCTCGCCGAGCAGCGGATCCTGGTGCGTGCGGATCCCACTCGACCCGAGCACCGCGGCCGCCCCGAGCGTGAGCGCGCCGTGCCGGTCGCCGATCACCACGAGCTCGCCGTGCCCGGCGGAGCGCACGTCGTCGGCGGCCGTCGTGAGGATCAGCTCGTCGGCGGCGTCGTGCGCCTGCAGTTCGGGCGCGTCGAAGTCGGGCTCCCGCGACAGCTCCGCGAACAGGGCGTGCAGTTCGGGGCTCTCGGAATCGCTCACCCCACCACGTTAGCGGCGCGGGGTCGGGATCCGCCCCGCTCCGCGCCGCGCTACGGCTTCCAGACGACGACCTCGGCGTTGCGGCGCACGCGCGTGCCGCGGCGCAGCGTGATCACCTCGCCGCCCGTGGAGCCCGCCGCGAAGACGCGCCGCTCGGGGCGCTGCAGCCGCTCCTCGGCGAGCGCGTGCTCGAGATCGCGCACACGGCCCTCGAGATCGCGCACACGATCCTCGAGCTGCAGCACTCGACGGATCCCCTCGAGGCTGAGCCCCTCCGCGGAGAGCCGGGCGACCTCGCGCAGCCGCGCGACGTCGTGCAGGGAGTAGCGGCGGGTGTTGCCGCGGGTGCGCTGCGGCGACACGAGCCCGATGCGGTCGTACTGCCGCAGCGTCTGCGGATGCATCTCGGCCAGCTCCGCCGCCGCCGCGATCGCGAAGACGGGCGTGTAGCGATCCATCTGGGGAGTCGCCATGAGATGTCCTTTCGTCTGGTTTCCCGCTGGGGGGTGGGATTCGATACTCCGGCTCGCCGCTTCGCGACCCGCTCAGCACGGCGCTCGCTCGATCGGAGGAAGGGGATCCGCTCGCTGGGCGAGCGGATCCCGCCGAACACCCCTAGCCGCGCGCCCGCGAGAGCAGATCCTCGCGCGGATTCTCCTGCGGTTCGACCTCGCGGAACGCCTCGAGCGCCTCGCGGGCCTGATCGGAGAGATGCGACGGCACCACGACCTGCACCTCGGCCAGCAGATCCCCGGTGCCCTTCGAGCTCTTCACCCCGCGGCCCTTGACGCGCAGCACCCGGCCGCTCGGCGTGCCGGGCTGCACCTTCAGCTTCACGGGCGAGCCGCCGAGGGTCGGCACCTCGACCGTGGCCCCCAGCGCCGCCTCGGAGAACGTCACCGGCAGCTTGAGGCGCAGGTTCTGGCCGTCGCGCTCGAATACCGGGTGCTTGCGCACGCTGATCGTGAGGATGATGTCGCCGGCCGGGCCGCCGCTCGGGCTCGGTTCGCCCTTGCCGCGCACCTTGATCTTCTGACCGTCGGCGACTCCCGCGGGGATCTTCACCTTCACCGGGCCGTTGGGCGCCTGCAGCGTCACGGTGTCGCCGCGCACGGCGGTCTCGAAGTCCAGCGTCGTCGACGCCTGGATATCGCGGCCCGGCTGAGGCCCGCGCGGAGCGCCGCCGCCGAACATGCCCCCGAAGATGTCCTCGAAGCCCTGGCCGCCGCCCTGCTGGTAGCTGAAGTGGGTTCCGCCGCGACCGCCGCCGAACATGCCCCCGAAGACGTCCTCGAAGCCCTGGGCTCCTCCGCCGCCGGCTGTGAAGCGGGCACCGCCCGCCCCCATGGCGCGGATCTGGTCGTACTCGGCGCGCTGCTCGGCGTCGGAGAGCACCGAGTAGGCCTCGCTGATCTCCTTGAACTTCGCCTCGGCGGCCGCGTCACCCGGGTTGGAGTCCGGGTGGTACTTGCGGGCGAGCTTGCGGTAGGTCTTCTTCAGCTCGGCGTCGCTCGCGTCCTTCGAGACGCCGAGGATCTGGTAGAAATCCTTCTCGAGCCAATCCTGACTAGCCATCGGCCCCCACCGCCACCGCTACCTTGGCGGGGCGCAGCTCGACATCGCCGATGCGGTACCCCCGCTCGATCACGTCCAGGACCGTGTGCTCCTCGGTGCCGGGCACCGGGACCTGCGCGATCGCCTCGTGCAGCTGCGGGTCGAAGGGCTCGCCCTTCTCGCCGAAGCTCTCGAGACCGAAGCGCTCCATGGTGCCTCGGATCTTCTGCGCGATCGTCGCGAACGCGGATCCCTCGGCGAGGTCGCCGTGCTGCTCGGCGCGATCGAGGTCGTCGAGCACCGTGAGCAGCGGGGTCACAGCCGCAGCGACGGCGCGCTGCTTCTCGCGCTCGGCGTTCGCCTCGGTGCGCTTGCGGTAGTTCGCGTACTCCGCCGTGAGTCGGCGCAGATCCTCGAGATACGGGTTCTCGGCATCGGCGTCAGCCGCCGGCTCAGATCCGTTCCCGCTCTGCTCGGCGGCTTCGGCGCTCTGCTCGGCGTTCAGGATGTCGTCGACCGTGATCTCCGCCGATTCCCCCTCCTGCGGCACGGGGCCGGAGGCATCTGCTGCCTCCGACCCCGCTGCAGGAACGTCGTCGCGATCGGGATCCTCGCCCGGCGTGCGCTGTTCCTTGTCGACCATCGTTACTTCTGCTCCTCATCGTCCTCGACGACCTCGGCGTCCACCACGTCGTCGTCGCCCGACTGCTCGTCGGCGTCGGCCGCGGGGGCCTCGGCCTGCGCCGCGGCGTAGATCGCCTCGCCGAGCTTGGTCTGGCTCTGGCCGAGCTTGTCGGACGCGGTCTTCACGGCGTCGTCGTCCTCGCCGGCGAGCGCCTGCTTCAGCTCGTCCAGGTCGCCCTGCACCTCGGTCTTCACGTCCTCGGGCAGCTTGTCCTCGTTCTCGCTGATGAGCTTCTCCACCGAGTAGGCGAGCTGCTCGGCGTTGTTGCGCTGCTCGGCCGACTCGCGGCGCTTCTTGTCCTCGGCGGCGTGCTCCTCGGCCTCGCGCACCATGCGCTCGATGTCCTCCTTCGAGAGCGTCGAGCCGCCGGAGATCGTGATGGTCTGCTCCTTGCCGGTGCCCTTGTCCTTCGCCGAGACCTGCACGATGCCGTTGGCGTCGATGTCGAAGGTGACCTCGATCTGCGGCACGCCGCGGGGGGCCGGGGCGATGCCGGTCAGCTCGAAGGTGCCCAGGTTCTTGTTGTCGCGGGTGAACTCGCGCTCGCCCTGGAAGACCTGGATGGCCACCGACGGCTGGTTGTCCTCGGCGGTCGTGAAGGTCTCGCTGCGCTTGGTCGGGATCGCGGTGTTGCGCTCGATGAGCTTCGTCATGATGCCGCCCTTGGTCTCGATGCCGAGCGAGAGCGGGGTGACGTCGATGAGCAGCACGTCCTTGCGCTCGCCCTTCAGCACGCCGGCCTGCAGGGCGGCGCCGACGGCCACGACCTCATCGGGGTTGACGCCCTTGTTGGGCTCCTTGCCGCCGGTGAGCTTCTTGACGAGCTCGGTGACGGCGGGCATGCGGGTCGAACCGCCGACCAGCACCACGTGCGCGATGTCCGAGACCTTGACGCCGGCCTCCTTGATCACGTCCTCGAACGGCTTGCGCGTGCGCTCGAGCAGATCCTTGGTCAGCTCCTCGAACTTGGCGCGGGTGAGCGTCTCGTCGAGGTTGGCCGGGCCGTTCTCGGTGAGCGAGAGGTACGGCAGCTGGATCTGGGTGCTCATCGAGTTCGAGAGCTCCTTCTTGGCCTGCTCAGCGGCCTCCTTGAGGCGCTGCAGGGCGATCTTGTCCTTCGCGACGTCGACGCCGGTCGACGACTTGAACTGCGTGATGAGCCAGTCGACGATGCGCTGATCCCAGTCATCGCCGCCGAGGCGGTTGTCGCCCGCGGTCGAGCGCACCTGGATCGTCGAGAAGTCGTCGTCCTTGCCCACCTCGAGCAGCGAGACGTCGAAGGTGCCACCGCCGAGGTCGAAGACGAGGATGAGCTCGTCCTCCTTGCCCTTGTCGAGACCGTAGGCGAGCGCGGCCGCGGTGGGCTCGTTGATGATGCGGAGCACGTTGAGGCCCGCGATCTCGCCGGCCTCCTTGGTGGCCTGGCGCTCGGCGTCGTTGAAGTACGCGGGCACGGTGATGACCGCGTCGGTCACCTTGTCGCCCAGGTAGGTCTCGGCGTCGCGCTTCAGCTTCATGAGCGTGCGCGCGCTGATCTCCTGCGCGGTGTAGCGCTTGCCGTCGATCTCATCGCTCTTCCAGTCGGTGCCCATGTGGCGCTTGACCGAGGCGATCGTGCGATCGACGTTGGTGACGGCCTGGCGCTTGGCGGTCTCGCCGACGAGCACCTCGCCGTCCTTGGTGAATGCGACGATCGAGGGGGTCGTGCGGAACCCCTCGGCGTTCGCGATGACGGTGGGCTCGCCGCCCTCGAGGACGGCGACAACCGAGTTCGTGGTGCCGAGGTCGATGCCTACTGCACGTGACATGTGTTCTCCATTCTGCGGTTCGGGATCGGGGCGTCGCGCGCCCCGTGGTCTATTCGCTCAGAAGCGCACCGGAGGATCCGCCGCAGCCTTGAGCCCGTTGCACTCAAGTTTACTCGGCGGGCGGGATGAGTCAAGTCCACGCGAACAAACTTGAGTCGAATTCACTCAACTTTCAGGGAGTGCGGCCGCGCTGCGCCCGCTCGCCGCGGAACGGAGCCGGGCCACCCGTGCCGGCGGTACGGATGTCGGAGGGACCTGGCATCATCGGAGCCATGCAGACGAGCGAGCACCCCACCCGAGCCGAGGCCCTCGACGTGCTGCGCCGGCTCACCGGCCGGGACGACGCGGGCTTCCACCCCGGGCAGTTCGAGGCCATCACCGCGCTCGTCGACGAGCACCGGCGGGCGCTCGTGGTGCAGCGCACCGGGTGGGGCAAGTCCGCGGTCTACTTCGTCGCCACCGCCCTGCTGCGGGCGCGCGGCTCCGGGCCGACCCTCCTCGTCTCGCCGCTGCTCGCCCTCATGCGCGATCAGGTGTCGGCGGCCGAGCGCGCGGGGGTGCGCGCGGCGGCCATCAACTCCGCGACCGCCGACGAGTGGGAGGAGATCGAGCGGCGGCTCGACGCCGACGACGTCGATGTGCTGCTCGTCTCCCCCGAGCGCCTCAACAACCCGCGGTTCCGCGAGACGCGGCTGCCGCAGCTGCTCGCGCGCATGGGCCTGCTCGTCATCGACGAGGCGCACTGCATCTCCGACTGGGGCCACGACTTCCGCCCCGACTACCGGCGCATCGCCGCGCTCCTCGCGGGGCTCGACCGCAGCATCCCCGTGCTCGCCACCACGGCGACCGCCAACGCGCGAGTCGTGGGCGACGTCGTCGATCAGCTCGGCGAAGACGTGCTCACGCTGCGGGGCAGCCTCGCCCGCGAGTCCCTGCGGCTCGGCTGCCTGCGGCTCCCCTCCGCGCGGGACCGCCTGGCCTGGCTCGCGGCACACCTCGGCGATCTGCCGGGCAGCGGCATCGTCTACGCGCTCACGGTCTCGGCCGCGGAGGACGCGGCGCAGCTGCTGCGCGAGGCCGGCCATGCGGTGGCCTCGTACACCGGGCGCACCGATCCGGAGGAGCGGGAACGGCTCGAGGCGGCGCTCAAGGCCGACGAGGTGAAGGCCCTCGTCGCGACCAGCGCGCTCGGCATGGGCTTCGACAAGCCCGACCTCGGCTTCGTCCTGCACCTCGGCGCGCCGTCCTCCCCGGTGGCCTACTACCAGCAGGTCGGCCGTGCCGGCCGCGGCACCGCGCACGCCGATGTGCTGCTCCTGCCGGGTCCGGAGGACGAGGCGATCTGGCGCTACTTCGCGACGGCGTCCATGCCCGATCCCGAGCGCGCCGCGGCCGTCATCGAGGCTCTCGAGGCCGCGGGCGGGGATCCGCTCTCGACCCCCGCCATCGAGGCCCGCGTCGATATCAAACGCACTCCGCTCGAGCTGCTGCTGAAGGTGCTCGACGTCGACGGCGCCGTGCGCCGGGTGACGGGCGGGTGGATCTCGACGGCGCTGCCGCGGCACTACGACGCGGAGCGGTACGGGCGGATCGCGGCGGCGCGCGACGCCGAGCAGCGCGCGATGCTCGACTACGAGCGCGGCGAGCGGTGCCGCATGGAGACGCTGCAACTGCAGCTGGACGACACGACCGCCGCACCCTGCGGCAGGTGCGACGTGTGCGCCGGCCCCTGGTTCCCGGACGACGTGCCCGCAGCGGCGGCCGAGCGGGCGACCGCGCGTCTGCAGCGCACGGGCGCTCCGATCGAGCCGCGGGCGCAGTGGCCCGCCGGGGCGGATCGCCGGGGCCTCTCCGTGAAGGGCCGCATCGCCGTCGCCGAGCGACCGCTCGAGGGCCGCGCCGTGGCCCGCCTCACCGACCTGGGCTGGGGCGGGCCGCTGCGCGAGCTCTTCGCCGCCGGCGCCGCGGACCGCGAGATCGACGAGAGACTCATGCAGGGTGTCGTCGCGACGCTGCGCGACTGGCCGTGGGCGCAGCGCCCCGTCGGGGTCGTCGCGATGCCGTCGCTCACCCGCCCGCGCCTCGTCGCGAGCACGGCCGACGGGATCGCCCGCCTCGGCCGCCTGCCGCTGCTCGGCGCGCTCGACGTCGATCCCTCGGTGCCGGTCGCCGGTCCCGGCGGCAACAGCGCGTTCCGCCTGGCGTCGGTGTGGCGCCGCTTCGGCGTCTCCTCGGAGCTCGCGGCCGCGGTGGAGCAGACCACGGGGCCGATCCTGCTCGTCGACGACCTCGTCGACAGCCGCTGGACCTTCGCGGTCGCCTCTCGGCTGCTCCGCTCCGCCGGCGCCGACGAGGTGCTCCCGTTCGCGCTCGCGGCCGTCGGCTGACGGCGAGGAAAGAGCGGCGAAGCGCCCGCGTTGGCAGTACGCTGGCGACATGAGCGAGCACACGGCAGCGAATGCCGCGACGGCCCCGGGCCCCGAGCCCGTGAAGAAGCGAACCATCGTCGCCTGGTCGCTCTGGGACTGGGGCTCGGCCTCCTTCCAGGCGGTCGTGACCACCTTCGTCTTCACCGTCTATCTCACCAGCGCGCCGTTCGGCGAGGAGGCGGAGGTGTCGACGAAGCTCGGCATGGCGCTGCTCATCGCCGGCATCGTGGTGGCGCTCGTCGCGCCGGTGCTCGGGCGCCTCACCGACGCGGCGGGCCGACGCAAGACCTGGCTCGGCATCAACACCGCCGTCGTGGTGGCCTCGACGGCGCTGATGGTGCTCGTCGCCCCGGCCGAGCAGTACCTGCTGCTCGGCCTCGTCCTGCTCGCCGTCGGCAACGTCGCCTTCGAATTCGCGAGCGTCAGCTACAACGCGATGCTCTCCCAGGTCTCCGACAACGGCAACGTCGGCAAGGTGTCGGGCTTCGGGTGGGGCATGGGCTATCTCGGCGGCATCGTGCTGCTCGCGATCCTGCTCGTCGGCTTCATCTTCCCCGAGGTGGGCTGGTTCGGCGTCAGCTCCGAGGGCGCCTGGAACATCCGGGTCGCGATGGTGATCTCGGCGCTGTGGTTCGGCGTCTTCGCCATCCCCGTCTTCTTCGCCGTGCCCGAGATCCCCGCCGACCCGCGGGCGCCGAGCACCGGACGCGGGCTCCTCACCGGATACCGGGAGCTCTTCCGCAGCATCGCGGACCTGTGGCGCACCGCCCGGCACACCCTCCACTTCCTGATCGCGAGCGCGGTGTTCCGCGACGGCCTCGCCGGCGTCTTCACCTTCGCGGGCGTGATCGCGGCGCGCAGCTTCGGCTTCGACAACACCACCGTCATCGTGTTCGCCATCGTCGCCAACGTCGTGGCCGGCATCGCGACCATCGCGGGCGGCGTGCTCGAGGATCGCATCGGCGCGAAGACCGTGATGCTCGCCTCGATCGTGCTCATGGTCATCTGCGGCGTGCTCCTGTTCATCCTGAATCCGCTCGGCGGATGGGTGTTCTGGGTCTTCGGCCTCACGCTCGCCGTGTTCGTCGGCCCCGTGCAGTCTGCCTCCCGATCCTTCCTCTCGCGGCTCATCCCGCCCGGGCGCGAGGGCGAGATCTTCGGCCTCTACGCCACCACCGGCCGCGCGGTCTCCTTCCTCGCGCCGGCTGCGTTCACCGCGGCCGTGGCGATCGGCGGCACCACGATCTTCGGCATCATCGGCGTCTCGCTCGTGCTGCTGCTCGGCCTGCTCCTGCTGCTCCCCGTCAGAATCCCCGCCTGACCCCCACCCCGGCCCGACGCCGTCCCGGCCCGAGCCGTCCCCGCCGCGGGCGGACGGGCCGCAGGCTACGATTGGTGGGTGCCGAATCCCCCGCTCTCCCCCGAGCAGCTCGCCGTCTACGAGCGCATCGAGCACACGCGCGAGCACATCTTCGTCACCGGCCGCGCGGGAACCGGCAAGTCGACGATCCTGAACCATCTCGCCTGGAACACGAGCAAGATCATCGCGGTCTGCGCGCCCACGGGCGTCGCCGCACTGAACGTCGGCGGGCAGACGATCCACTCCCTGCTGCGCCTGCCGACCGGCATCATCGCGGATCACGACCTCGATCAGCCGGCCGAGCTCAAGAAGATGCTCGCCTCGATCGACACGCTCGTGATCGACGAGATCTCGATGGTCTCCGCCGACCTCATGGACGCGATCGACCGGTCGCTGCGGCAGGCCCGCGGGAAGAAGCACGACCCCTTCGGCGGCGCGCAGATCATCATGTTCGGCGATCCGTTCCAGCTGCCCCCGGTGCCGCCGCGCGATCCGCACGAGCGCGCGTACTTCGCCGACACCTACCGCTCCCTGTGGTTCTTCGACGCGAAGGTGTGGACGACCACCCCGCTCTCGGTGATCGAGCTGAGCGAGGTGCACCGCCAGCGCGACGACCGCTTCAAGCAGATCCTCGGCGCCGTGCGGCACGGGGTGGTGCAGGAGGATCAGGCGGAGGAGCTCAACGCGGCCGGCGCGCGCCCCGCGCCGGCCGACGTGATCACGCTGGCCACCACCAACGCGACCGTCAACCGCATCAACGCGCAGCGACTCGCCGAGATCGGCGGATCGTCGCTGCGCGCGGTCGCCGAGATCAACGGCGAGTTCCGCGAGAACACCTACCCGGCCGACGAGGTGCTCGAGCTGAAGCCCGGCGCGCAGGTGATGTTCCTGCGCAACGACTCCGACGGACGCTGGGTCAACGGCACCATCGGCACGGTGTCGCGCATCGAGGGCACCGTCTGGGTGGAGGTCGACCGCGAGGAGTTCGAGGTGGAGCCCACCGTGTGGGAGCGCTACCGCTACCGGTACGACGCCGAGACGAAGAAGCTCGAGAAGGAGGTCGTGGCGGAGTTCGAGCAGTTCCCGCTGCGCCTCGCCTGGGCCGTGACCGTGCACAAGTCGCAGGGGCACACCTATGACGCGGCGGTGGTGGATCTCGGGCCGCGCGCGTTCAGCGCCGGGCAGACCTACGTCGCGCTGAGCCGCGTGCGCTCGCTCGACGGCCTCTACCTGCAGCGGCCGCTGCAGCCCCGCGACGTGATCGTCGACCCCAACGTGGTGCGCTTCATGAACGAGCGGGTGCGGGGCGAGACGGGTCCCTCCTGAGCGTGCCCGCCTGCTGAGCGCGCCCGCCTGGCGCACCCTCCGAGCCTGCAAGGGGCCCGCGGGTCCCGCGCTCATCGGCGCGCTCCCACCGGCATCCCACCGCTCCAGTCCCGTCGCGGAGGATCCTCGTCGCGCCCTCGACGGTCTGCGGGAGCGACCGCGCCGCCGAAATCCGCGGCTACGCGGCCGCGGCGGCCTTGGCGCGGCCCAGGTCCACGAAGACCGCGGTGTTGAAGCCGTAGGCCGCGCGCACCTCGTCGAGCATCCGCGCCTTCTCGGCGTCGTCGAGGCCCTCGCCCAGAGCGTCGAGCGCGGCGCGGTACTCGTTCTTGAAGTCGGTGAGCGAGCCCAGCTCCGAGAAGTCGTAGAAGGCGACGCCCTCGCGATCCAGCTCGTGCTGCTTCGCCACGCGCTTCGCGATCATCTGCCCGCCCGAGAGGTCGCCGAGGTAGCGCGTGTAGTGGTGGGCGATGACGCCCGCGATCCACCCCTGCTCGGTCACCTCGCGGATGCGGGCGGCGTACGCCTCGGTGGCCGGGACGGCCTCGATGCGATCGCGCCAGTCGTCGCCGATGAGGTGCAGGAGGTCCGCCTCGAGCGCGGGCATGCGCAGCAGCGCCTCGCGGTGGAAGGGCGCGAAATCGGGATCGGTTGCGAATCGGGCCGCCGCGGCCTCGAGCGCCTCGTACATGTAGTAGTGCTGCACGACGAGATCGATGTAGTCCTGCAGGGTGCCGCGCCCGCGCATGATCTCCTCCATGAAGGAGGCGCCCTCGCTGTCGGAGTGATCCGACCACGAACTCTCGCGCACGACGACGGAGAACGGCTTCTCGCCCGGAGCCTCCGTCGCATCGGCGGCGTGGTGCCCGTGATGACCGTGGTGCCCCTGGGCGTGCTGACCCTGGTGGGCGTGGTGGCCGTGCTGGGCCTCGGAGCCGCCCTGCGACGCGTGCTCCTCGCGCGGCTCGATCCCCAGGCGCTCGCAGGCCGCGTGGTAGAGCGCGACGACCTCGCGGCGGATCTCGGGGCGCTCGGCGATCGGGCCGGCGGGCCACGCGACCGACAGCTCGTGCTCGCCGGACGGGTCGGCCACCAGCCAGACCCCTCCCTCGCCGGTCACGCCGATCATGCGGCTGGCCGTCGCGTCAGGGCGCCCGAAAGCGCGCGCGATCAGGAGATTGTCTTCGGCGTGGTCGCCGTTCATGTGTCCGGTCACGCCCGCGATCACGTCTTCAGTAAAGCTCGTCACCGCTCCAGTCTAGTAAGGTCAGCCTCACTTCGCCGCCATGGGGCGTTCTTCCCAGCGGCACGCAGTAGACTCTGCGGTGTTCTGTGCCCCCACACGAAGCATCAGATTGGCGGTCGAGTTTGATCCCGAGGCTTGCACACCGCACGCGCGTCGTCGCAACCGCTCTGCTCGCGACGGCGGCGCTCGGACTGACCGCCTGCACCGGCGGCGATCTCGCCGCACCGGCGGGCGACGTCAACACCGTCGACGAGGCGCTCGCCGGCGGCATCGACGAGGCCGTCGCCAGCGCGATGGAGCTGAGCGGCTCCTCCCAAGCGGTGGTCGGCGTCTGGTCGGGCGAGCAGGCGTACGTGCGCGGCTACGGCGACGGCGACATCGACGGTTCGGTCAGGATCCGCGGCGCGCAGGCCACTCAGCCCGTGATGTGCGCGCTCCTGCTCGATCTGGTCGACGCGGGACAGGTCGACCTGGACCGCGAGATCTCCAAGGACCTGACCCGGCAGTCCGGGATCGAGGGCGTCACCTACCGGCAGCTCTGCGACATGCGATCCGGCATCGCCGACTTCAAGAAGGGCTACGGAACGCTCTTCGCCAACAACCCGACGCGGTACTGGCCGGAGCAGGAGCTGATCGCCCAGGGCCTCGCCCACTCCCCCCTCTCCTGGCCCGGCCTCAACATGCACCAGTCCGACACCAACGTGCTGCTGCTGGCGCGCGTGCTGAAGGTCAAGACGGGCCGCGAGGTGTCGGAGCTGCTCGACGAGCACGTCTTCTCGAAGGCCGAGATGCCGTCCAGCTACTTCCCGGAGCTCACGAGCACCACGGTGTCCGGCTCGACCCTCACCGCCACCAATTTTCCGCTGAGCGGCGGCAAGGCGGTGTGCGACGCCGGTCCCGTCGAGGTTCCCGAGGTCTCCGCGTCGATGCTGTCGGGCGCCGGAGCCACTGTGACCACGGTCACCGACCTCAAGAACTTCTACGAGCACTACCTCGACGGAGCCTTCGGAGGCGACGACGCCTCGCTCACCACCGACGCCTTCCCGGTCAAGAACCCGAAGCGCGACAAGGAGGGCAACCCCACCGAGGAGCCCGATGAGGGCGGCCGCCAGTGGACCTTCGGCACGGAGAAGATGGGCCCCCTCTACGGCCGCAGCGGCGCGATCACCGGCACGCTCACCGCGGCGTATCACGATCCCGAGTCGGGATACTCGGTGGTCGTCTCCCTGAACAACTCCACCGCGGGGGCCGGCTTCATCAAGGCGCTCGCCTTCCAGCTCGCCTCGATCTCGTCCGAGGCCGGCGCCGGCCCGGAGCTGCCCTGGACCGCCGACGAACAGGTCGCGGAGCTCCAGAAGGGCGCCGTCTGCCAGTAGGCCGGCCCGTGCGATTTCGCGGCCCCTCACCCTGCTATAGTTGGTGCGGCGCCATCGCCCTGGGATCGTCGTCTAATGGTAAGACATCAGCTTCCCAAGCTGAGAACGCGGGTTCGATTCCCGTCGGTCCCTCAGCGGAAACCCTCTGCCTCACGGCAGGGGGTTTCGTGCTTCGGGATCTCCGGGAATCTCTGAGAACCCGGAACTGCGGCCGCGAGCGGCCGCAGCGGCGTGGCCGCGCAACGCTGGCGCGTTGCCCTGAGCGGCCGGCCGGGGTTCGATTCCCGTCGGTCCCTCCACTTGAATGACTCAAGCCCTCGCCTCGGCGGGGGCTTGAGTCATTCGCGGGGCCGACGGGAATCGAACCCTGCACAGGGCGCGGGCAGCGGGGGAACGCGCCAGCGTTCGATCTGCCCGCGGCGTGAGCGGCGCCGGAGGCGACGCGAGCGCTGCAGATGCCGGGCGCCAGCCCAGCATCTGCGTCGATTCCCGTCGGTCCCTCCACCTTCAGGAAGCCCGCCTCCGGCGGGCTTCCTTCCGTTTCGGGCCCTCCGAGAACCTCCGGGGACCCCTGAGAACGGCCTCGCAGGATCCGTGGTTCGCAGATCGCCCATTCCGGCCGAGAATAGGGGCGATCCGCGAACCATCGATGCAACGCGCAGCCGCGCGCAGATCCGCGCCCGGCAGTCGCGCACCCCAGAGCGGCGCACCTCAGAGCATCGCGCCCTCGTGGCGCAGCAGGCGCTCCTTGATGTCGGTGCCGAAGAGGTAGCCGCCGAGCCCGCCGTCGGTGCGCACGATGCGGTGGCACGGCACCACGAGCGCCACGAGATTGTTGGCGCAGCCCGAGGCGGCGGCCCGCACGGCCGAGGGGCGCCCCGCGAGCGCCGCGAGCTCGGTGTAGGTCACGGCGCGCCCCGCGGGCACCCGCCGCAGCGCCTGCCACACCTCGCCGCGGAACGGGGTCTCCGGCTGCGCGACCGGGATGGCGTCGATCGCCGTGAGATCTCCGTCAGCGTAGGCGCGCAGCGCGTCCGGGATCGGCCCCGCATCGCTCGGGGATGCGGCGAGGCCGCGATCGGCGAGCGACGCGTCGAGACGGTCGAGCCGCTCCATCAGGCTCACGGCCTCCGGATCGGAGTCGGTCGCGAAGCCGCCGGCGCGGAGCGCACCGTCCTCGGGGGTCCAGATCGCGTGGAACGGGCTGCCGACGATGTCGACGACCGCGTACGAGAGGGGCTGCTGGGAGGTCATGTCGTTTCCTTTCGTGAGGCCGCCTCGAGGAAGTCGGCCCAGAGGTGCTGGGTGGCGTAACCCCGGAAGGGCCGCCAGGTCTCGGCGAGGCGCTCGGCCTCGCGGTTCGCGGTCACTCCGAGGGCGCGGCGCAGGATCAGGTCGCCCGCGGGGTAGGCGTCCGGGTCTCCGAGCGAGCGCAGTGCGACGATCTCCACGGTCCAGGGGCCGATGCCGCGCATCGCGGAGAGTTCGGCCCGTGCCCGGTCGCGGTCGGCTCCGGGCCCGACGTCGAGGCCCGAGGCGAGCGCCGCGGCGAGGGTGCGCAGCGTCGCCGCCCGGGCCCGGGTGAGCCCGAGGCGATCCCGCAGCTGCTGCTCCTCGCACTCGGCGACGAGCGCGGGATCGGGCCCGGCCAGGAAGCCCGGCACGGCCTCGGCCCCGGATCGTGCGAACGCGGCCGCGAGCCGTCCCTGCAGCGTGCGCGCAGCGGCGAGCGAGACCTGCTGCCCCAGCACGGTGCCGAGGGCGAACTCGCGCGGCTCGCGCGCGGCGGGCAGCCGGAGTCCGGGGCGGCGCACGAGCAGCCCGCCGAGCAGGGGGTCGCGCGCGAACGCGTCGGCGATCTGCGCGGGATCCGCGTCGAGGTCGAGCATGCGGCGCACCGTCTGGATCGCGGGCATCGTGTCGGCCAGCTGCGGCAGCGTGAGCACGACGGGCACTCCCACCACCGGGAGACCCTCGCGCGACTGCGCGGCGGGCGACGGCACCTCGGGCCAGTCGATGCGCACCACCGCGGTGCCCCCGGGCACGTCGACCGCGTGCGCGGACGAGCCGTCGGGATCGATGGCGTCGCGCCCGGGCACGGCGTGCGCCTCGAGGTGCGCTCGGATCGCCGCGGCGTCGAACGGGGCCCGGGTGCGCAGGCGCAGCGCGAGCCGCGGCCGCTCGTCGGAGGCCGGTCCGCGAGGATCCTCCGCACCGGGATGCCGCCGCATCATGCGCGAGGGTGCGATCCCGAACTCCTCGCGCATCGTGTCTCCGAACTGCCGCACGCTGCCGAACCCTGCGGCGAACGCCACGTCGACGAGCGGGAGCTCCGTCTCCTCGATGAGCGCACGGGCCGCGTGAGCGCGCCGGGTGCGGGCGAGCTGCAGCGGGCTCGCGCCGATCTCCTCCACCATCATGCGGCGCAGGTGCCGCTCGCTGACGGCGAGCTCGGCCGCGAGGCCCGTCACGCCGATCGCGTCGACGGCGCCGTCGCGGATGCGGCGCACGGCGCGCGCCACGAGGTCGCCGCGCACGTCCCAGTCCCGGGTGCCGGGCACCGCTTCGGGTCGGCACCGCTTGCAGGCGCGGAACCCGGCGGCCACGCACGCCGCGGCGCTCGGGAAGAAGCGGCAGTTCTCGGGGCGCGGCTTGCGCGCGGGGCAGGAGGGGCGGCAGTAGATCCCCGTGCTCGTCACGCCGAGGTAGACCCGGCCGTCCCAGCGCGCGTCGCGTCCCGACGCCGCCCGGTAGCACGCGTCGAAATCGAGGATCGGAGTCTCGCTGGTCACGGGTCCATTGTTCCGCGCCGGCGCCGCCGGCGCACGCGGAAAACGGACATGGCAGTGCGAGCGTCCGGCAGTCGCTACGCTCGAGTGCATGAGTCTCCCCTCCGGTCGCGCCGCCCTGCTGCGAGCCACCATCGTCGTCGTGGCCGCGGGCGGTCTGCGCGCGCTGACCTACCGCGCGGTCGCCGCGGAGGCCGGCGTCTCGCACGGGCTCGTGCGGCACCACTTCGGATCCCGCGATCAGCTCATCGCGGAGGCCATGGAGTTCGCGATCGACGAGAGCCTGCGGGGTTCCAACATGCTCAGCAGCGCGCTCACCGCGGCCGAGTTCGCGGCGGGGATCGAGTCGCTCGCCGACCGCGAGGCAGGGATCCAGTCGTTCCAGTACGAGCTGCTGCTGGAGTCGCGCCGCCGCCCGGAGCTGCGACCGCTGGCGGAGCAGCACTATCGGGCCTACCGCGAGGCGATCTCGCGCCAGCTGACGCGCCTGGGCGTCGACGACGCCGAGCTGACGGAGCTGATCTGGTTCGCCCTCGACGGGATCGTGTTCAAGCAGCTCGTGTCGCCCGAGGACGTCGCGCCGGCGCTGCGCCGCATCCGCGCGCTCGTCGAGGCGGCGCAGACCGTCTGAGACGTCCGGGCTCCGGAGCGGGCCCGCGGGAGATCCGGGACGTGCGGGGTCCCCGATGGCCGCGTCGCGCGTCTCGAAGCGGTGGTGCGGGACTCCGCGCGTCGAGCTTCGCGGGCACGTGCAACCGGAGGGGGACGCAGCGGAATGATCCCGATTCGCCCTTGACTATCCAGATGGATAGTTTTAGGCTGACGCTACCGAGTGGATCGCGACCGGATCCCTCACCGGGCGCAGCCGCCCGGCGCAACAACGAAGGGACACACCGCCGTGCCGGACACCACGATCGAATTCCTCTACCTCAACGAGCCCGACATGATCCGCGCCGGCGTCACGGACATGGCCGAGTGCGTCGACACGATGAGCGACATGCTGGCCCTCTTCGCGAAGGGCGACTACCGCATGGCCGGCAGCGAGAACAACTCGCACGGCGCGCAGATCTTCTTCCCCGAGACCGAGGAGTTCCCGGGGATGCCCGTCGACGGCCCGGACCGGCGTTTCATGGCGATGCCCGCCTACCTCGGCGGCGACTACCAGGTCGCCGGCTGCAAATGGTACGGATCCAACGTCGAGAACAAGAAGCAGGGGCTCCCCCGCTCCATCCTCATGTTCACCCTGAACGACAAGGACACCGGCGCGCCGCTCGCGATCATGAGCGCCAACCTGCTGAGCGCCTACCGCACCGGCGCCATCCCCGGCGTCGGCGCCCGCTACCTCGCCCGCGAGGACGCCAAGGTCGTCGGCATCGTGGGCCCCGGGCCCATGAACCGCACCTCGCTCGAGTCGTTCATGGCGGTGCGCCCCGGCATCGACACCGTCAAGGTCTCGGGCCGCGGCCAGGCCGGCATCGACACCTTCATCGCGTGGGCGAGGGAGAAGTTCCCGCAGATCACCACGATCGAGCAGGTGCCCGACATGGAGACCGCCGTGCGCGGCTCCGACATCGTCAGCATCGCCGTGCCCAGCCCCATGGGATCCGAGAACTACCCCACCGTCGAGAACGACTGGGTGAAGCCCGGCGCCTTCATCTGCTGCTCGGCGCATCTCGCGCTCGACGAGAGCCTCGTGCTGCGGTCGCGCCACGTCGCCGACGCCCGCAAGATCTACCAGGCCTGGGCCGAGGAGATCCCCGTCCCCGCCCACGAGACGGTGGGCATCTGGGGCATGCACCTCGTCGACCGCGTGCGCGACGGCCGCATGACGCCGGAGCAGTTCGAGGACATGGGCGAGATCATCCAGGGCCTCACCCCCGCCCGCCGGAACGACGACGAGATCTTCGTCTACTCCGTGGGCGGCATGCCCGTCGAGGACGTCGCCTGGGCGACGAAGGTCTACCGCAACGCCGTGCGCGACGGCATCGGCACCAAGCTCAAGCTCTGGGACGAGCCGGCGCTGGCCTGATACGCACTTCCCCGGTCATGCTGCGCGCAGCGAGGAACGAGCGCAGTGCGCAGCATGACGGGCAGGGGGCACGCTCGCGCAGGACGACGGGCGCAGCGGAAACAACGAACAACCGGGACCCTGCGACTCCGCGCAGGACGACAGAGCAGAAGAGGATCGATATGGACCTGCAGAAGACGGGCGTCGTGGTGATCGGCGCCGGAACCGTCGGCTCGATGGCGCTGTGGCAGCTGAGCAAGCGCGAGGGGCTCGATGTCGTCGGCATCGAGCAGTACGGCCGGGTGCACTCGCACGGCTCGTACGCCGGGGAGTCGCGCGTGTTCCGCACGGCGGTGCACGAGGGCGGCACCTACGTGCGCATGATCCAGCGTTCGCGGGACCTGTGGCGGGAGCTCGAGCAGGAGTCGGGACGGCAGATCTACTACGAAGTGGGCTGCCTGAGCATCGCGCCCGAGGGCTTCCCGGATCTCGAGACCGCGCTCGGCACCGTGCGCGACTACGACATCCCGCACCGCACCCTCAGCACCGAGGAGCTGCGCAAGGAGTTCCCGCAGCACACCGTCTTCGACGGCGACGTGGGCCTGCTCGACGAGCACGGCGGCGGGCTGCGCCCCGAGGTCGCCGTGATGAGCGCGCTCGACCTGGCCGAGGCGAACGGCGCCCGGCTCTACTTCAATACCCCGGTCCTCGGCATCGAGGAGCGCTCCGACGGGGTCGTCGTGCGCACGACCCAGGGCTCCTGGCTCGCCGACACCGTGGTGCTCGCCTCGGGATCCTGGTCGACCCGTTTCTCCCCCGAGCTGGACGATCTGCTGCGCCTGCAGGTGCTCGGCCTTACCTGGTTCATGCCGAAGCAGCCCGGGCTGTTCGTGCCCGAGAAGTTCCCCGCGTTCCTGCGCGACGCGGGTCCCGTGCACTTCTTCGGCGCGCCGAGCTTCGACGGCTACGCCTTCAAGGCCTGCACCAACCCCGAGTGGCCGGTGTTCCGCGACGTGGCCGACGTGCCGACCCACCACACCCGCGAGGAGCTCATCAAGATCGGGCAGCGCGCCGCCGAGCTCTTCGAGGGTCTCAACCCCGAGCCGGTGCGCGAGAGCGTGCACCACTGCGCCTACACTCCCGACCGCCTGCCGGTGGTCGACCGCAGCGCGAGCGGCCGCGTCGTCACGATCGCCGGCCTCTCGGGCCACGGCTTCAAGTTCTCACCGCAGCTCGGCGAGTGGGCGGCGCAGCTGGTCGCGGGCGAGGAGAGCACGGTGGATCCGCGCTTCGCGCTGCCCGAGCGCATGAAGGTGCTCGCCGAGCGCGGCCCCTACACGGGCGGCGGGCACTGATCCGGCGGCCTCATGGCCCGTCATCCTGCGCGGAGGGAGCGGCGAACCCAGAGCGGGTCCTCCGCTACGCGCGCCAGTAGTTGCTGCCTCGCCTCAGTTTTGGTGACAACTACTGACGCGCGAAAGCGGGATACCGGGCTGAAGCATCCCGGAGAACTCCTTCCCGACGGCAATAGTTCTATCTAGGATAGAGTTATCGCCAAAGAGGACGCGGCCGGCGAGGGGATCACATGACACAGCAAGCGATACGCGTGGAGGTCGCGGGCCTCTCGAAGCGCTTCGGCAGCGTGCAGGCCGTGCACGCGCTCAGCTTCGCCGCCGAGCCCGGGCGCGTGACCGGCTTCCTCGGCCCGAACGGCTCGGGGAAGACCACCACCCTCTCGATGGTGCTCGGCCTCACGCGCCCCGACAGCGGCACCGCCACCATCGGCGGCGCCCCCTACGCCTCGCTCGAGCGCCCGGCGCTCACCGTGGGAGCGTCGCTCTCCGCAGACTTCCATCCCGCGCACACGGGCCGCGCGCACCTCGACATCGTGCGCCGTGCCATCGGCGTGCCGAAGCACACGGTCGATGAGAAGCTCGAGCTCGTCGGGCTGGCCGACGCGGCCGACCGCAAGACCGGCGGATACTCGCTCGGCATGCGCCAGCGGCTCGCCCTCGCGGCCGCGCTGCTCGGCGATCCCGGCGTGGTCCTGCTCGACGAGCCGATCAACGGGCTCGATCCCGAGGGGATCCGCTGGATCCGGCTGCTGCTCCGGCACCTCGCGAGCGAGGGCAAGACGGTGCTGCTGTCGTCGCACCTGCTCAGCGAGGTGCAGCAGACGGTCGACGACGTCGTGGTGATCCGCCGCGGCGAGCTCGCCTTCGCCGGCACGCTCGCCGATCTGCAGCGGGGCACCGGCGAGCGCGCCGTGCTCGTGTCGGCTGCGGACCAGCCGGCGCTCGCGCACGCCCTGCAGGCCGCCGGCGCCCAGGTGCACGGCACACGCGGCAGCACCATGCGGGTGACGGGCCTGGATCCCGCCGCCGTGGGCGTCGTCGCGCTCGAGGCGGCGGTGCCGCTCTCGCATCTGAGCGTCGAGGAGAGCGAACTGGAGCAGAGCTTCCTGGAGCTGGTGGAGGATACGGCGACCCGGCCGCCCGCCTCGGCGGCGTCGGAAGGGGGTGCGGCATGAACCGCCTGATGCGCAGCCTCTCCTCCGAGTGGCGCAAGGTGCGCTCGACGAAGCTCTGGTGGATCCTCGCCCTGGTGCTCGGCGTCTACTCCGCCATGATGGCGGCGATGTTCGCCTTCATCTTCGGCGCGATGAGCGATGAGATGGGCGGGATCGCGCTGCCCGCCCAGGACACGGCGAACATGGTCTACGCGTCGGTCTCGACCTTCGGCTACGTGATCCCCCTGCTGCTCGGAGCGCTCATGGCCACGGGCGAGCTGCGCCACCGCACGCTCGGGCTCACCTTCACCCTCGAGCCCAAGCGCGGGATCGTGCTGCTCGGCAAGACGATCGTGCTGCTCGGCTTCGGCATCGTGCTCGGGATCGCGGGGCTGATCGGCGTGTTCGGCGCGGGCGCACCGGTCCTGGCCGCGACGGGCGGTGATCCGATGCTCGATTCGGGCGAGACGTGGCTGCTCTCGCTCCGGGTGCTCGCCGCGATCGGGCTGTGGTCGATCATCGGGTTCGGGATCGGCGTGCTCGTGCGCAACCAGGCCTTCGCGATCGTGCTGGCCCTCGTGTTCACCCAGTTCGTCGAGCCCGTGCTGCGCACCGGCGCCCAGTTCTGGGAGTGGAGCGCGCAGATCGCGAAGTTCCTTCCCGGGTCGGCGACCGACGCCTTCGTCGGGGCGAGCGTCATGACGAGCGTGTCGTCGCTCGATCCCTCACTCCCCGAGGGGGCCGGTGCGCTCGGGATCTGGGGCGGACTGCTGGTCATGCTCGCGTACGCGGTCGTGGCGGTGGCGGCCGGTTGGGCGCTGCGCTGGCGTCGCGACGTGGTCTAGCCGCGCGAATCGGACGGCACGGGGGCGCGGACGGAATACGACCGCGCCGCCCCGTGTTGGGTCCGGTATGGCCGCGACACCCCTCTCGATCCTCGATCTCGCCACCGTGGAAGCGGACGGGAGCATCGCCGACGCCTTCCAGCACTCCGTGGAGGTGGCGCAGCTCGCCGAACGCAGCGGCTACCGGCGGATCTGGTACGCCGAGCATCACAACATGCCCTCGATCGCGTCGAGCGCCACGGCGGTGCTGATCGCGCACATCGCGGCGCACACCTCGAGCATCGGGCTCGGCGCCGGCGGTGTGATGCTGCCGAACCACTCCCCGCTCGTGATCGCCGAGCAGTTCGGCACGCTCGCCGAGCTGCACCCGCACCGGATCCACCTCGGGCTCGGCCGCGCCCCCGGCACCGACGGCGCCACGTTCCGGGCGCTGCGCCGCACGCACCAGGCCGCCGAGAGCTTTCCGAGCGACGTCGTCGAGCTGCAGCGCTACCTCTCCGACGAGCTGCCGCGCAACGCGGTCAACGCGTACCCCGGCCGCGGGACGCGGGTGCCGCTCACGATCCTCGGATCCAGCCTCTTCGGCGCCAGCCTCGCGGCGCAGCTCGGGCTGCCCTACTCGTTCGCGTCTCACTTCGCACCGCAGCACCTGACGAGCGCCGTGCAGCACTACCGCGCCCATTACGTGCCGAGCGAGGCGCACCCGGAACCCTACGTGAGCGCCGGCGTGAACGTCGTGGCGGCCGAGAGCGACGGCGAGGCGGAGGCGCTCTTCGCGCGCACCGAGGTGGATCGCGTGCGGCGGTTCCTGTCGCGCGGGCGGGAGCGGGAGCTCACCGTCGACGAGGCGTCGGCCCTGATCGACACCCCGGCCGGGCGCGAGATCCGCGGCATGCTGCAGTACACGGCGATCGGCGGGCGTGATCGCGTGCGGGAGGAGCTCGAGGCGTTCGCCCGCTTCGCGGACGTGGACGAGCTCGTCACCGTGCACGCCGCCCCCACGCGCCGCGAACAACTCGCGTCGGTGCGCATCGCGGCTCCGGCGGACTAGCGACGCGCGAGGGCTCGGGCCTCGAAGGTTTCAGATGCCGGGAGTTCAGGCCTCGGGCGCCAGCAGCGCCTGCAGGCGCGGGCGCGCGCGCTGGACGCGCGCCGGCAGCGTCTGCCAGCCGTCCATCATCCCGGAGAGCACCTGGGCTCCGATGAAGGTCTCGTGCACCACCTCGGCCAGTTCCGAGGACTTGACGGGAGACGTGACCGAACCGTCCTCGAGTCCCTCGCGGATGAGGGTCTCGGCGACGCGCTGCCACTCCTCGTAGAAACCGTAACCGCGATCCTTCAGCTCGTCCGGCAGCGATCCCACGAGGCGGATCCCGGCCTGCACCAGCGCATCCGACGAGATCAACTCCGCCACACCGTCCAGCAGATCC
>NZ_JAIVPF010000071.1:0-7633 GCF_053528595.1 Leucobacter sp.
GTCGCGCGCGCGGGTGATGCCTTCGACGAGACCGTCGTGGCCGTGCCGGGCGATCCGACGCCCGGGCCCGCTCGCTTGCCCGAGCAGTCCCGAGGTGCCACCGGCAACCCGGCGCCGCCGGTACCGGAGCCGGAGCGCGCCGGGTTGCCGCCCGCTCTTGCGGCGCGCATGTTCAAGTCGCCGCTCGACACGCGGTATCGGGTGCCGACCGCGCCCACCGGGGCCCCGGAACACGCCCTGCCGCGGCGCGGCGTCTCGCCCGGGCTGCCGGTGGTGACCGCGACGAGGACGGGTCTCCGCGCCGTCGCGGCCGACGCGCCTCTCGAGGAGCGGCTGGGACGGGTCCCCGATTCGGTGCCTCCCCCTCCGGCGGCTCCTCGCGACGGACTGCGCTCGGTCGGGCGCGCCGACCGGCGCTTCGGCGCCGTGGTACTCGCCGGCTTCGCGATCGCGCTGGTGTGCTCGGTGCTCGGCCTCTGGGGCGTCGCGGTCCTCGCCTTCGGGTAGGGCGCGTCGCGCCGAATCGCGGGCTCTTCGGATTCCTGGGCGCAGACCCTCCGCCGAGATCCCGATTCATGTCGTTTCTCCTCCTGGAGAGCGACCGGAATCGAGATCTCGGCGCGGGGCCGGCCCCGTGCCCACTCCGTGCTGTCGCAGCGGGGTCTCAGCCGCGCTTCCGCCGCGACCGCAGCACCGCGCCGAGACCGCACAGCGCCACGAGGCCCGCGGCGACCACCGCGATCGCCGCGACCATCGCGGAGTCCCCTGCCTCGGGGGGAGCCGCCGTCACCCGCGTGCTCGGCGTGGACCGCGCGGCGTCGCTCGTGTCGGCGAACGGGCTCGTCGGGCCGCGCGTGGTGGAGTCGGGGCGCAGATCGAGGGCCGCGGCCGGCCGGATCGTGCCCCACCCCGTGAGATCGTTGCGGGCATCGGGGTCGGGCCGGTCGCCGGTGGCCTCGAGCCGGTAGGCCCAGCCCTCGGGGCCCTCGTCGGGATAGGCCTCGGCGAGGAGCGCGGCGGCTCCGGCGGCATAGGCGGTGGCGAAGCTCGAGGACGGGGCGTCGGCAGCGTAGACGCAATCGCCGCCGCCCGTCGAAGCGGTGAGCACGTCCTGCCCGGGCGCCGCGACGTCGACGTGCGGCCCGTGGATCGACGCATCGGTCGCGACGCCCGCGGTGTCGACGGCGGTGACCGCGAGCGCCTCGGGGTACGCGGCCGGGTAGCGCGGGCTGTCCTCGGTGTTCTCGGCGGTGCTGCGGTTGCCCGCGCTCGCGACGACGAGCGCGCCTCGGGCAGCCGCGTCGGCCGTGGCTTCGCGCAGCGCCGGGGTGTCGACGTCGTCGCTCAGGGCGACCGTGATGACCCGCGCCCCCAGATCCGTCGCGATGCGGATCGCGGAGGCGATGCGCTCGGCATCCGGGCCGAAGCCCCGGTCCACGCTCTCCTCATCGTCGCCGCGGAAGACGCGCAGGGAGACGATCCGCGCGTCGGGAGCGATCCCCACCACGCCGGAGCCGGCGGCGGATCGGGCGGCGATGATGCCGGCGAGCGCCGTGCCGTGCCCCTGCGGGTCCCCGAGTCCGTCGGAGCGTTCGCCGTCGTCGATCAGCGACGTGCTGCCGGGTGCGAAGGCATCGGCGAGCTGCGGTCGCGTCGCGTCGACTCCCGAGTCGATGATGGCGACGGTGACGCCCTCGCCGGTGGCGCGCAGACCGTCTTCGGGAACCCCCATCGCGGCGAAGGCGCTCGGCGGGCCGGCGATCCTGGCCATCACGCCGGGCGTGCACTCGTCCGCGGCGAAGGCGGGCGTCGTCGGCAGCGGCGCGAGGCTCAGCGCCGCTGCCAGGAGCGGCGCGGCGAGGGCGAGCGATGCGACCCGCCGCGGGCTCACACGCCCTCCGGGGTCGCTCCGGCGGCCTCCGGGGTGAGCGCCGGCCCCGCGGGCAGCAGCTGCAGCCACGGAGCGGGGACGACCGCGACGTCCGATCCGCTGTAGCCGAGACGGGCGGTCCCCGCGCGCACGGTGCCGGGAACCGCGTACGCGGTCCCGCTGCCGTCGACGAGCGTCAGGGTGCCGGCGGTGCCGCCCCGAACGAGCGCGCCTCCGTTCTCCGCGACCGATATGCGCACGGCTCCGGTCGACTGGGAGGTCGCGGGCCGGTCGCCGCCGGTCGCGGCGAGCACCGTCCGCTGACCGCCGCGCTCGCCGGCGAGCGCGGCGCAGGGGACGTCGACCCCTGCCAGCGGGGAGAGCGGCTCCTGCGGCCAGTCGGACGCTCCCACGGGATCCGTGGTGGGCAGTCCGGCGATCTCCGCGGGGCTGAGCTCGATCTCCTCGCCGAGGGCGCCCGAACCGCCGCCCAGCAGATACAGGCGGTGGGCGAGACCGCTCAGCGGCGCCAGTGCGCCATCGGCGGTGAGCAGGTAGCGCTCGGCGTCGCCGCCTCCGAGCGGCCGGATGACGGAACCCGTGGGCAGGTCCAGCTCGGAGACGGTGCCGCGGCCGCCGGCGGCGATCGGGGCGAGATCGGTGCCGCGGGCGAAGAGCGCGAGCCACTCGCCGCGCACCTGCACGGGAGCGACGGTGTCGAGCCCGACGGCGCGGAGGACTGCGGTGCGATGGCGCTCGTGCACCTCGTAGCTCCGGCCGTCCGCGACCACGAAGGTCTCGCCGTCCCGCTCGACGACGATGCCGGTGCCCGCCGGTGCGGCGGGACGCCCCGCACCGCCGAGACGCACGTCGGTCGCGGTGCCGGTGGCGCAGGCGAGCCACCCCGTCCCGTCGAGGTTGTCGGCTCGCGGCAGGGTGTCGGGGGCGCCGAGGATCCCGATCGTGCCGCCGATCGGGATGCCGTCGAGCGCGCTCTGGTCGACGCTGATGACCTCGAACTCGTCGGCCGGGATCAGCATGCGCGCGCTGACCGTGTTGATGACGGGGTGCAGCGAGCCCTCGACGCTCACGTAGCGCGCACCGGTGTCGCGGGCGACGATGAGGCGATTGCTCTCCCATCCTCCGGGCAGTGCGGGCTGCATCAGGCCGACGAAGATCCCCGCGAGCACCACCATCCCGGTGAGCGCGATGCCGGCGAACACGGCTCGGAGCGGTTTCGCGGGCTCGAGCTCCTTCCCGCCCGGAGCGCCGCCGACGAACGCCGAGAGCAGGCGCGCCCTGCTGAAGTTCTGCGCCTCGAGCAGGTCCTTCTTGGTGGCCACGGCTACGCGATCCCAGCAGCCATCGCGCCGAGCGGCAGCAGCGCGGCGAGCAGGACGATCTCGACGGTATCGCCGAGCGTGCTCAGCCGCATGCGCGCCCGTGCGCTGAGCAGCGTGAGGCCCGTGACGACGCCCGTGGCGACGAGCAGCACGGCGAGCAGCACGGGAGCCTGCTCCCGGTGGGCGAGGATCGCGGTGAGACCGCTGACGCCGAGGATCGCGGTGCCGCCTGCGAGCAGCACCAGCACCGACGCCCGGCGGGCCGACTGCCTGGACTGGAACATGAGCACCGTGCCGCAGGCGAGGGTGAGCACGGTGCCGATCCAGCTCGATGCCGCGACGACCGGGGTCGCGGCGAGCACCGCGATCGCGAACGCGACGCGAAGGGCGACCAGGAGCCGGTGCCCGGAGTCGACGCGGGCCGCCACGAGTTCGGGATCGACCGGCTGCGGGGGGTCGAACATCTCTGCTTCCGTCGACGGGGAGATGACGCGTATGCGGGTGCTGCCGAGGGTGAGCCAGGGCAGGGCGCCGGCCAGCAGGCCCGCGCAGGCCACCATCACCGAGTACGGTCCCTCGGGCGCGATCCCGGTGATGCCGACCACGCTCGCGGGGAGCGCGATCGCGACGCCGAGCGCGATGGGCAGCGCGAGCAGTTCGACGGGTCGAGCGGCGAGCAGCATCGCGGCGCCGCCTCCGACGGCCAGCCCGGCGCCGGCGCCGGCCAGCGTGAAACCCCAGAGGCCCTGATCGTGCACGAGCAGGGCCCCGGTGAGCCCCGCGAAGCCGGCCGCGGCGAGGCCGAACGCGATCCCCGCCTGCTGCTGCTGGATGCGGCCGAGCGTGGCGGTGAGTGCGAGCAGCACGAGCAGGCCGGTGCCCGCGACGATCGCGGGCACGAACGAGTCGGCGGGCTGCAGCGCGAGCAGGATCGCGCTGAGCGCGACGAGGGTGAGGCTGACCGCGGTGGCGGTGCGGGCGGCGTCCTCCGGCCGCCAGGCCGCGTGGTGCGCGGCGGTGGCATCGATGACGGCCTCGACGACGTCGTCGTAGCGGCGGGGCACCGCGACGAGCTGGCCGCGGGTGAGCGTCAGGATCTCGCCGTGATCGATGCCCTGGGCGATCGCTCCGCGCGTGGGATCGAGCTCGGTGCCGTCGGCGCGGGTCAGCCGGTAGCCGCCGTGCAGCAGCGTCGCGTCGAGCACCCCCAGCCCGCGGGCCACGCCGGGCAGCACTTCGAGCAGCGGAAGGCGGCCCGGGACCGCGAGGTCGATGCGGCGCTCGGCGTGCACGACCGAGAGCCGCACGACCGCGCTCTGGTCGGCTGCTTCTCGGCTCACGCATACCTCCTGGTGCGGGTGACGGGTTCTCGGCCTGCTCCAGCAAGAATCCTAGTGCCGATTCCCAGCGGGCACGGTCGAAAGCCATTTTCGGAGCCGGAAACGGGCGACGCTACACTGTCAGCGTGAGTCATCCGTCGCCGCAGCTGCGCCGAATCGCGCTCGATGCGGCCGGTCGGCGTCACGACCTGGCAGTGCCGAAGGGCGAGGCCCTCGCCGGCGTACTCGCCGCGGTCGGCGTGCATCTCGGTGCGGACGAACGCGTGCTCGGACCGGACGGCGCCGCGGTCGACACGGGCACGCTCATGACCGAGCTGCGGGAGGGCGGCCTCTACGCCGTCACGGGAGGACCCGCGGACGGGAAGCGCGCCGGCGACGTCGAGGTCGCCGTCCCGGTGAGCCCGCTGCCCTGGGCGCTCGGCGGCCTCGGACTCGTGACCGCGCTCCTGGCGCTCGGTGCGGGCGGGTGGCGCTGGATCGCCGTCGCGGCGCTGGCGCTCGCCGCAGCGGCCGCGCTGCTCGCCGGGAGCCGCACGACCTCCGGCCGCGCCGCAGCCGTGGTCTCGTTCGCGCTGGCGGGGCTCGCGGCCTGCCTCGGGATCCTGCCGAGCGTCGCGGCGACCCCCGGTCTCGCGATCGCGGTCTCCGCCGCAGCCGTGACCGTGACCGCCGCGGTGCTCATGGTCGTCGCGCGGGACGACGGCGCGCGCGCAGCGGCGACCCCGATCGTCGTCGTCTCGGCGCTCTTCGCGGCACTGGCACTGCTGAGCCCCGCGCTCCAGTGGACGCCGCCTCAGCTGCTGATCGCGGCCTCCGCCGCGGCGGTGGTCGGGATCCGCGCGGCCCCGAGCCTGCTGGTGGGGGTCGATCCCGGCTACCACCTCGACTACGGCCGGTTCATGGTGCTGCGTTGGACGGTCCGGGGCCGGGTTCCCGAGTTCATCGAGCGGGTGGACGAGGATCGCGTGCGGGGCATCGTCGCCGCATCCGAGGCCAGGCTCGAGTCCTCGATCCTGCTGCTCTCGGTGATCGCGGCGGCGGGCCTGCCGGCGGCCGCGCTGCCGCTCGGCAGCGGGGATCCGCTCACGGCGATCGCGGCCGCGGGGTATCTGGTCTTCGCCGTGCTCGGCCTGCTGCTCACCTCCCGGCGCACGGTCTCTCCCGTGCTCCGCCGCCCTCCGCGCGTGGCCGTGCTCGCGGGCCTGCTCGGACTGGCGGCGATGCTCGCACCGCGCGCTCCGTCGCTCGCCAGCACCGTGGCGGCGTCGGTGCTCCTGCTGGCCGCCGGGATCGCCGCCAGCATGATCGTGCCTCTCGCGCGCGGCGAGCGCTCGCTCGGCTGGTCGCGCACGGGGGATATCGTGGACAGCATCGCGGTCGCGTTCGTGCTCCCGACCGGACTGCTCGCCGCGGGTACGCTGAACCTACTCCGAGGGGTGCTTTCCGGATGACCCATTCGCCGCCGCCGCCCGGGGCGCCGCGCCGCGGACGTCCCGCGGAGCCGTCGTACCGAGGCCCTGCCGACCCGCCGCATCGGGGTCCCGCGGCCCGTCAGCACCAGCCGCGCGCCCGGCGGCAGGCCGACCCCGCCCTGCGAGGCCGCCAGGGCGGCCCGGCCGGAGCCCCCGGCGCACGGCTCACGGCGGCGCTCGCACGGTCCCGCGCCTGGGCCCGGCCCGCGAGCACGGGCGCGCGTCTCGCCGCCTACACGATCGACGCGCTCGCGTGCGCGCTCGCCGCGGCGGCGGCCGGGGTGCTCGCGGGCAGTGCGGTGATCGGCGTCGTCGTGCTGCTCGAGGCCGCGGCGATCCTGCTGATCCTCGAGGCGCGCACCGGAGTCACGCTCGGCAACCTGCTCCTGCGGCTGCGGACGGCGCGGGACGACGCGCCGTTCTCCCCCGGCATCGGCCGCGGCCTGGTGCGCGGTCTGGTACAGGGGGCCGGGAGCGCGTTCGCGCTGATCGGGGGGTGGATCGTGGTCGCGACGAGCGCTGCGGATCCGAGCCGGATGGGACGGAGCTGGGCGGATCGAGCGGGCCGCACGCTCGTCGTGCGCGTGCCCACGGTGGCGGAGCGGGAGACCTGGGATCGCAATGCCGAGGCGTGGGCCCAGGGTGCTCCGTCCTCGGCGGCGACGCTCGTTCCGGCGGCGTCGGCCGCGGGGCCGGTCCCGGATGCCCGCGAGCCGCGGTTCGTCCGCCGCGCCGCGCCGCAGACGCAGCGGCCGCTTCCCGGCGAGAACACGAACCCGCAGGCGGCGATGGCCGCGCCTCACGGCGCCAAGAGCGTCGGTGCGGGCGGGCCGGGTGCGGACGAACCGGGTGCGGTGCTGCCGCCGGGCGTGGTCGCGGTGGACGCCCCCATCGCTCCCGCGCCGCGGCCCCGCGAGGTCGGCGAGTTCCTGCTGCTGAGCTTCGACACGGGGCAGCGCGAACGGCTGCGGATCCCCGCGACGGCGCTGCTCGGGCGTCAGCCGGTGCCGAGCGGGGAGGGCGAGCAGCTCGTGGCCGTGTACGACCCCGATGGTTCGGTCTCCAAGACCCATCTGCGGCTCGAGTATCGCGGCGGCAGCGTCTGGGTCGCCGACCTCGGGTCGACCAACGGATCCGTGCTCGTCGACGATACCGGAGAGTCGACGAAGCTCGAGCGCGGTGCACGGATCCGGCTCGACGACGGCGCGAGCGTGCGGATGGGCGAGCGCGGGTTCACGGTCGCCGTCGTGACGGGGGAGCTGTAGCCGCCGACGCGCTCGAGCGCGGCTGAGCGTACGGGGAGTGCCAGAGCCGCGGCGCGCCGGCGGGACCGTACTTGCCCTCCGCCGCTGCGAGATCGAACGCTGCCGAGCAGTCCCGTCGACGGGAGCGCCGGCGGTCGGGATGCGGTCGTTCGTCCGTTGTCGGGTATCTGTTGTTGGTGTCTGGGTTTGGTTTGGCGTAGCGTCGGTGTTGGTGGTCCCGGTTTCGGGTTGGTTTTTGTGAAGGGGGAGTTGTGATGGCTCAGACTATTTCCGCTGAAGAGGGGGCTCTGCGTCGGGGGCAGCAGGCTGTTGCCGAGGCGAAGGCTGGTATCGATCGGCAGAC
>NZ_JAIVPF010000072.1:0-21965 GCF_053528595.1 Leucobacter sp.
GCAGCCGACGAGGCAGCGGCGGAGTCGAAGATCGGCGACGACACCGAGACCGAGTAGTCCTCGGCACGAGAAGCGCCCTCCCGATCCGAGCGGATCGGGAGGGCGCTTCGTCGTTCGGGGCGAACCGCCGGTCGAGCGAGCGAAGCGAGGCGAAACCCGGCGGTCCGGATTTCGACTCGTCGCCGTGCTTCTCGCTCAAGGGGGGGGCGTCGCCGTGTTCCTCGCTCAATCAGAGGGGAGCCTCGCCGAGATCCCGATTCTTGTCGCCCCTCTTCCCGGAGAACGACAAGAATCGGGATCTCGGCTCGACGGGGCTCAAGCCCCGTCGAGCGGGCAACCTACCCGAAGCGGTAGCCGACTCCGCGCACCGTCGAGATGAGCTTCGGCTGCGAGGGCTCCTCCTCGATTCGCGCCCGGATCCGCTTGATGTGCACGTCGAGGGTCTTCGTGTCGCCGTAGTAGTTGCTGCCCCACACGCGGTCGATGAGCTGCCCGCGGGTGAGCACCCGGCCCGAATGCCGCATGAGCATCTCGAGCAGCTCGAACTCGCGCAGGGGCATGGTGATCTCCTCGCCGCGCACGGCGACCGAGTGGCGCTCGGAGTCGAGGCGGATCCCGAGCTCGTCGATGACTTGCGCGTCGAGATCCTCGCCCCGGTCCTCATCGCCCGTTCCCGAGCGGCGCAGCGCCGCGCGCACGCGCGCGAGGAGCTCCCGCGTGGAGTAGGGCTTCGTGATGTAGTCGTCGGCGCCGAGCTCGAGCCCCACCACGACGTCGATCTCGCTGTCCTTCGCGGTGAGCATGATGATCGGCACCTGCGAGGTCTGCCGGATCGCCCGGCACACCTCGGTGCCGGGCAGGCTCGGCAGCATGAGATCGAGCAGCACGAGGTCGGCCTGGGCGGCGGCGAAGGCCTGCACGGCCTCGGCTCCGTCGTCGACCACGGTGACGCGGTAGCCCTCTCGTTCGAGCAGGAACGAGAGGGGACGGGAGATCGACTCCTCGTCCTCGACGAGCAGGATGTGCTGTGCCACTACTGGGCTCCCTTCTGGAGTTCTGCGGACTGGCCCGCGGGCGGCGTCTGCGGGGGTGCGGACGCTCCGCCGTTCTCCGGCCGCAGCGAGCGCCGCGCCTTCTTCGTGCGCTTCGAGCTCTTGCGCGACCCCGGGGCCTCGTAGAGCGGGAACGTGAGGGTGAAGCTGGAGCCGACGCCCGGCTGCGACCAGACGTCGACGTCGCCGCCGTGGGCGCGCATGGTGTGCCGCGCGATGCTGAGGCCGAGCCCCGTGCCGCCCTCGCCCCGGGTGCGGGCGCCGTCGACGCGGTAGAAGCGCTCGAAGATGCGCGCCAGGTGCTCCGGGGCGATGCCCTCGCCCTGATCGGTGACGGTGACGATGAAGTTCTTGCGCTCGAACGACATGCCGACACCGACGCGGCCCCCCTCCGGGGAGTGCCGGATGGCGTTGCTGAGCAGGTTCGCCACGGCCGATCCGAGCGAGGTGGGGCGGCCGAGGATCACCGCGTCGCGGTCCAGCTCGGACTCGTCGGTGATGACGAGGTCGACGCCGTGCTGGGTGGCGAAGGAGCGGTGCGACTCCACCTCGCCGCGCACGAGGTCGCGCAGCGAGACGGCCTCGCGGTCCTCGGGCCGCAGCGCGGACTGGGCCTCCGAGAGCTGGATGATGTCGCGCGACAGCTCGCCGAGGCGCCGGGACTCCTTGACGAGGCTCTTCGAGAAGTCGCGCACGACCTCGGGCTCGTCGGCCGCCTGCTGCACGGCCTCGGAGAGGAGGCCGATGGCGGCGATCGGGGTCTTCAGCTCGTGGCTGACGTTCGCGATGAAGTCGCGGCGCATCGTGTTCACCCGCTGCTCCTCGCCGAGATCCTCGGCGAGGACGACGACGAAGCGCTTCTGCAGGCGCACGATGTGGATCTTGACCGTGTCGGCGGGGTCGGCCGGGTCGGGTTCGCGGGTGTCGGGGACGCCCGTCGACATCACGCGGCGCGCCCGCCCGAGGAACTCGGCGTCGTGGATCTGTTCGTCGCTGATGTGGCGCTCCTGGCGCGCGGTCGGGTTGGCGTACACGGGAGCGAGCGACGAGTCGAGGATCACCGCGAAGATGTCGATCTCGTCGAGGATCGCGGTCGCGACCTCCGGCAGCTCCGGTCGCATCTCGGCGGCGCGGCGCACGCCGGCGCGCCTGGCGCCCTGGATCGCGAGCGCGGTGCCGAGTCCGACCAGTACGCCGAGGCCCGTCGACGCGAGAACGAGCAGAGTCGGATCCATGTCTCTCATCGTAGATGGGCGGGTCTCGGCCGAAGGGTAGAGTTCAACTGTTGTTCACCTGCCGGTGCGGCACGGTTCACCGGCGCAGCCCAGACTGATTGAGGTGCGCGTCGGCACTTGTCCAATTGAGGCGCCGCCGCCCGGAAAGAGAGGAAACCGCATGCGTGAGGTCTTTCAGCAGTCGCTGCACGAGGTGCAGGAGCGCCTGGTGAAGATTGCCGAACTCGTCGAGGAGGCCATCGAGAACGCGACGACGGCGTTCGGCAACTCGGATGTCGCGATCGCGGAGCGGGTGATCGACGACGCCGACGAGATCGAGACGCTCACCGCGGAGCTCGACCAGCTCACGATCGACATCCTCGCGCGTCAGCAGCCGGTCGCCTCCGACCTGCGCCTCATGGTGGGTGCGCTGCGCATGAGCTCCTCGCTCGAGCGCATGGGCGACCTCGCGCAGCACATCGCGCAGCTGGCCCGCTATCGCTATCCCGAGAGCGCGATCCCGAAGGGCCTGAAGAAGATCTTCGTGCGCATGGGGGCCCTCGACGTGGAGATGGCGAGCAAGATCGTCGAGCTCCTGCGCACGCAGGATCCGCGGGTGATCGAGGAGGTGCGCGACCTCGACGACGACCTCGACGAGCTGCACGCGAAGGTCTTCGAGAAGGTGCTGAGCGACAAGCTCGCCGACAATCCGATGGGCGCCGTCGACGCGACGCTGGCGAGCCGCTATCACGAGCGCTTCGGCGATCACGCCGTCAGCATCGCGAAGCAGGTGCAGTTCTTCCTGAGCGGCACGCTCGACTAGGAGCGTGCGCCGGCGGGTACGGCGGTCGTCGAGCTCGTCGAGACGACCGGCCGCACCCCTGGTGCGCGCCGGTCGAGCGAGCGGAGCGAGTCGGAGCCCGATCCCGGGCGCCGGCTCGCTCCGCGGTGCCGTCCGCGGGATCGGGGGTCCGTCCGCGGGATCCGGCTCCGTCCGCGGGACCGGCGGTCTCGGAGCGGGCGCTAGGCTGAGAGGGTGAAACAACGGATTTACGACTCGCGTGCGCAGGAGATCGTCGATTTCCAGCCGCGCGAGCCCGGGCGCGTGGGCATGTACGTGTGCGGGCCGACGGTGCAGTCGGCCCCGCACATCGGGCACCTGCGCAGCGCGCTCGTCTACGACCAGATGCGGCGCTGGTTCGAGGCGACCGGGCACGAGGTCGCGCTGATCCGCAACGTCACCGACATCGACGACAAGATCCTCGACCACGCGCGACTGCCGCGGGAGTCCGACGGGCTGCTCGAGGAGTGGTGGGCGCTCGCCTACCGCGTGGAGCGCGAGTTCACGGCCGCCTACGACGCGCTCGGCGTGCTGCCGCCCACCTACGAGCCCCGCGCCACCGCGAACATCGCCGAGATGGTCGCGCTCATCGAGCGCCTCATCGAGCGCGGGCACGCCTACCGGGCCGCCGACGGCTCCGCGAGCGTCTACTTCGACACCGGATCTTGGCCCGAGTACGGCGCCCTCACCCGGCAGCGCCGCGACCAGATGGAGGACGCCGCGGACTCCGAGCCCGTGGGCAAGCGGGATCCGCGCGACTTCGCGCTGTGGAAGGCGCACCGCGATCACGAGCCGCTGTCCGCCTCGTGGCCGTCGCCGTGGGGCCGCGGCCGTCCCGGCTGGCACATCGAGTGCTCGGCCATGGCCACGCGCTATCTGGGCGAGGAGTTCGACATCCACGGCGGCGGGCTCGACCTCCGCTTCCCGCACCACGAGAACGAGCTGGCCCAGTCGACCGCGGCCGGTCACGGCTTCGCGCGGCACTGGATCCACAACGGCCTCGTCAACACGGGCGGGCAGAAGATGTCGAAATCGCTCGGCAACTCCCTCTTCGCCGCCGATCTGCTCGCCGCGGCGCGTCCCATCGTGCTGCGCTACTTCCTCGGATCGGCGCACTACCGCTCGGTGCTCGAGTACTCCGCCGACTCGCTGGCCGAGGCCGAGGCGGCGTTCTCGCGCGTCGAGAGCTTCCTCGAGCGGGCGGGCGAGCACATCCGCGCCGCGCACGAGCACCGGGGCTCTCCGAGCGGGAGCGACGTGTCGGCCGGCTACTCGAGCGCGTTCACCGGCGAGGGCGGGGGGTCGCTGCCCGAGGAGTTCTCGGCGGCGATGCTCGACGACTTCTCCGTTCCTCAGGCGCTGGCGGTGCTGCACGGCACGGTGCGCGCGGGCAATGCCGCGCTCGACGCCGGCGAGACGGCGCGGATCACCCGCCTGGCGGGGGACACGTACGCCATGCTGGACGTGCTCGGCCTGAACCCGGCCGCTCCGGAGTGGGCCGCCGGTGCGGTAGGCTCGGCGACCGCGGAGGCCGCTCTCGACTCGCTCGTCGGCGCGCTGATCGAGCAGCGCACGGAGGCCCGCGCCGACAAGGACTTCGCGACGAGCGACGCGATCCGCGACCGCCTGCTGGCCGCGGGCATCGCCCTGGAAGACACCCCGAACGGAACCCGCTGGAGCCTGTCATGAGCAATAAGAAGAACCGTACCGGCGCCGTCCGGAAGAAGGGGCTCGGCAAGGCCGTCGGATCCGGTGGTCAAGGGCGCCAGGCGCTCGAGGGCCGCGGGCCCACCCCGAAGGCCGAGGACCGCGAGTACCACGCCAAGCACAAGGAGAAGAAGGCGCGCGAGCGCTACGAGGCCGCCAAGCAGCGGCACGCCGCGAACTCGGGGCGGGCTCCCGAGCGCGGCGGGCGCGGCGGGTCGAAGAAGGACGACACCGAGCTCGTCACGGGGCGCAACGCGGTGCTCGAGGCGCTGCGCGCCCACATCCCGGCGACCGCGCTCTACATCGCGGCCCGCGTCGAGATGGACGACCGCATGCGCGAGATCCTGCGCATCGCCACCAACCGCGGCGTGCCCGTGCTCGAGGTGATGCGGCCCGAGATGGACCGCATGACCGATCGCGACACCGTGCACCAGGGCGTGGTGCTCAAGGTGCCGCCCATGGAGTACGCGCACCCGCTCGAAATGCTCGACGAGGTGATCGACCGCGACGAGACGCCGCTGTTCGTCGCGCTCGACGGCGTCACCGATCCGCGCAACCTGGGTGCGATCATCCGCTCGGTCGCCGCGTTCGGCGGGCAGGGCGTGGTGGTTCCGCAGCGCCGCTCCGCCGGTCTCAACTCGGCGGCCTGGAAGACCTCCGCCGGCGCCGCCGCGCGCATCCCGGTGGCGATGGCGTCGAACCTCACGCAGACGCTCAAGGAGTTCAAGAAGCAGGGCGTGTTCGTGGTGGGCCTCGACGGCGGCGGCGACGTGTCGCTGCCCGGCCTCGAACTCGCGGACCGTCCGCTCGTGCTCGTCATCGGCAGCGAGGGCAAGGGCCTCTCGCGACTGGTGACCGAGCACTGCGACGCGGTGGTCTCGATCCCGATCTCCTCGGCGACGGAGTCGCTGAACGCCGGCATCGCAGCGAGTGTCGCCCTCTACGAGGTGTCGAAGCTGCGCGCGAGCGGCGCGGGGGACGCGACTACAGCACGGTGAGCTCGGTCGCCCGCCAGCGGCTGCCGTTGTGCTCGAGGCGGAGTGCGACCGAGCGCGAGCGGGGCTCCGCGTAGAGCACCACCGTGGCCTCGATGACGTGCGGAAGTGGCCGGTCGATGTGCGCGGGGCCGGGGCACGCCACGATCCGGCGCGCGTCGCGGTAGAGCGTGCGGCGCTCGGTGCGCGCGGCGCGGCGTTCGAGGAGCGCCGTCGCCACCTCGCGCGTGATCCACCCGCCGAGCTGGGCGACCGAGCGCGATCCCTCGAGGGCTTCGAACGCGTACAGCGCCAGCTTCTGGATCGTCATGATCTCGGGCGGCGGGACGTCGGTATCGGTGGTCGAGTCGAAGGCCGCGCGATCGAGGTAGCGCTCAGGGTGCGGAACCGCGCGCAGGGGCGGCAGGCCGGGAGCCGTGGAGCGGGCCCGCGCCGCGTGCGGCGGCGCGGGGGACGCGCTCGGGAGTGCGGTGCGCCGCTGCAGGGGAGGGCGTGCGTGGGCGGAGGCGTTCGCGGAGGCGGAGTGCGGGAGAGACGCGGGCATGACGGTCCTTCGTGGCGGGCCCCGATATCAATGTTCCCATCCCTGATCGTTTCCTATTCCCTGCATCGGCCGGGGCAATGATCTGAATAACTGGAGCATCAGCATAGAAAGGGCGAGCTGATGGCGGTCAAGAGGCGTCTGCGATCTGTGCGTTCGCACCCAGGGTCTTCGCCGACGAGCCGGCCCGCGATCACCCGCAGCCGCCCCGCAGCCGGCCCGCAGCCGGGCGGAACGCGGATCCTCTAGTCTTGAACGGTGGCGACTCTGCGGAACCTTGCGAAGAAGTACTCGACCCTCGACGAAGAGGAAATCGAGTGGCTCGAGCTGCTCGCGCTCGACTGGCAGCTGCTGGCCGACCTCGCGCTGAGCGATGTCGTGCTGTGGGTGCCGACCGAGGACGGCGGGTATCTCGCCGTCGCGCACAGCCGGCCCGCGGGATCCGTCACGCTCTTCTACCGCGACGTGATCGGCGACTTCCTGCGCCCCGACTGGCGCGAGCTCGTGGACGAGGCGATGGAGACGGGCAGGCCCGTGGCCTCGACGTCCCCGGCCTGGTACGAGGAGAATCCCATGCGCCTCGCGGCATATTCGGTGAGCCGCCAGGACGCGCAGGGCAACGTGCACGGGCCGTTCGCGGTGGCGACCGTGCACACGAGCGTGGCCGACACCCAGAAGGCCTCGCGCATCGGTGCGGCCTTCCGCGAGGTCTCCGACGACCTCTTCGCCATGATCCAGAACGGGCTGTTCCCCTCGCCCAGCAGCTCGCGCGGCGGTGAGCAGGGCTCGCCCCGAGCCTCGGACGGGCTCGTGCGCGTGAACCTCGACGGCATCGCGACCTTCGCGAGCCCCAACACGCAGACCACGTTCACCACGCTGGGCTACCGCGACGAGATCGAGGGGGAGAATTTCGCCGAGGTCATCGCCGGGATCGTGCAGGGGCAGTTCGACACCAACGAGTCGCTGCCGCTGATCGCCCAGGGCAAGGTGGCGAAGCGGGTGGAGATCACGGCGCGCGGCCGCACGGTGACGCTCCGCTCGATCCCCGTCATCCGCGACGGTGCGCGGGTCGGCGGGGTCGTGCTCACGCGCGACGTCACCGAGCTGCGGCAGCAGGCGCAGGAGCTCATCACCAAGGACGCGACCATCCGCGAGATCCACCACCGCGTCAAGAACAACCTGCAGACTGTGGCCTCGCTGCTGCGCGTGCAGGCGCGCCGGGCCCGCAGCGAGGAGGCGAAGCAGGTGCTCGGCCAGGCCATGCGCCGCGTCGCCGCCATCGCCGTGGTGCACGACACGCTCTCGAGCGGGCTGTCGCAGATCGTCGACTTCGACGTGGTGTTCGACCGCGTGCTCGGGCTGGCGGCCGAGGTCGCGAGCCTGCACAACACCACCGTGCACCCGCACAAGGAGGGCAAGTTCGGCGAACTGCCGTCGGAGTACGCGACTCCGCTCGCCCTCGCCCTCACCGAGATCGTCACGAACGCCGTGGAGCACGGCCTCGCCGGGCGCGAGGGCGAGGTCTTCATCCGGGCCGACCGCAGCGACGAGCGGCTCGCGGTCGAGGTCATCGACACCGGTACCGGCCTGCCCGGCGGCACGGTGGGCGACGGGCTCGGCACGCAGATCGTGCGCACCCTCGTCGAGGGGGAGCTGGGCGGCAGCATCACCTGGGGGCCCGACGTGCGCGGCGGCACCCGGGTCGCCATCCAGGTGCCGCTGCACTGGATCTCGGCGCAGACGCGCGAGATGCCGAGCGTGCAGGTCTGACGGAACGCCTCCGCGTTCTCGCCGGACCCGCAGCGCTGCGGCTCCCGCGGGACCCCGCGGGACGGGGGCCCGCGGCCGCTCAGCCGCGGTTGCGCACCGCTACGGCGACGCCGACCACGAGCAGCAGCAGGCCGAGGCCGATCACCGTCGCGGTGATCCACCAGGCCGTGTCCATGCCGCCGGGGCCGAAGGCCCGCTGCGCCGCGTACCCGCAGAAGGCGAGGATCAGGGCGCCCCACACGATGGGGCCGGTGCGCGGGCCGGTGCGGACCGGGGGCTTCGAGCGGGCGTCGGGCTGCGCCGAGGGCGCCGGTGCCGGTGCCGGTGCGGCCTGCGCCGAGGCCGATGGTGCCGGGGCGGAGGGAGTCGGCGCGGGCTGTGCCGGGAGGACTCCGTCGCCGACGGGCGCGGCATCCGCGGAGTGCTGCTGGGGCCGCGGATCCTGCGCGGCGGAATCGGTGCTCATTGTGCCATCTCCTGTTCGAGTTCGTTGAGTTCTTCGCGGAGGCGGTCCCGCTGCTCCTCGAGCGCCTGGCGCTTCCCGGAGCTCAGACCGGGTTCCTCGAGCTGCCAGTCGACCAGGTCGAGCTCCTCCTCGAGACGCTCGGCGCGCTCCCGGTTGGAGAGGTCCTCCTGCTCGGTCCGCTGCCGATCCTCGTCCGCGGGCGACAGCTGCGACGAGCCGGACCCGCCGCCCTCGACTCGCACGTTGCCGGCGAGCAGGTAGACCGTCACGTGCACCACCGAGTCGTCGGCGAAGGCGTCGCCGGTGCCGGTGAGGGCCACGCCCGTGTCGGTGCGCAGGAACGGGCCCGAGAGACGCATGCCGTCGCGCTCCGTGCCCCGCTCGCTGATGTTCCCCGCGAGCACGCGGACCCGCACGGCGGTCGGACGCGACTCCGGCAGGGTCACCGTCGTGTTGCCCGCAAGCTGCCAGATGGCGAGGTCGCCCTCTTCGCCGGGGTTGCCGTCGAGCGAGCGCAGATCGACGTTCGCGTTCCCCGCGATGATGACTGCGCCGGGGGTGCTCAGGCCGTCGACGTGCATGGTGCCGAACGGCTGGAAGCGCGTGCCCCAGGGCAGGACCACCGTGACGAGCAGCGCCACCACGCCGCAGGTCGAGAGGAACCCGACCCAACCGGTGTGCCGACCGCGCACGCCGGCCACGATCAGCGAGAGCGCGAGCACCGCGAGCGCGGCGATCAGCGCGGCGATGAGGGGGGCGGGCGCGACGCTCGCCACCGACGGCATCGCATCGAGACCGAGCACCCAGAGCCCCGTGAGGCCGCCGGCGAGCAGGGCGAGGGCGAGCGTGAGGATCGTCTGGCCGGTGCCGAGGCGGTGCGCGTCGTGGTGCTCGGCGTATCGCGCGCTCCACTCGTCGGCCTGGCGTCCGACGTCCTCGCCCCAGCGGTTGGCCTGCTCCCCGAAGCGCTGTCCCCAGTCGGAGGCCTGCTGCGCGGTGCGAGCCGCGAACTCCTCGGTGCGGTCGGCGAAGGACCGGGTCTGGTCGGCGGAGCCGGCCGAGGATCCCTCGCCGGCGGCATCGGCGGCTCCCGGTGCCCCGGGGGCGGTGGGCGCGTCGGTGCCGGGGGCATCGGCGCCGGCGGCGTTCGCACCGGCGCGGGTCGAGCCGGGGGCCGAGGCGGGCCCCGAACCGAGCGGTTCCGTTGCCGTGCCGTCGGCGGTCGCGGCGAAGGCGGGTCCGGCCATCGGCGCCGTCGGCGCGGCCGTCGATCCGGGTGCGCCCGCCGCCGCGGGCCCGGCGTCCGGCCGCCCGCCCTGCTCGCGGCCGCGCTTCAGCACCGCGCTGCGCAGCCAGACGAAGCCGAGCACGAGGATGGCGATCCAGAACAGCCACGCGACCGTGCGCGTCAGCCACTCGGGGATCCCCATCGAGGCCCAGAGATCCCAGCCCCAGAAGCTGGGCGCGCCGAGCAGCGGGACGCCGGTCGTCGCGAGGCCGAAGATCGCGGGGATGATGAGCACCGACGCGAGCACGATCGAGGTCACGAGCACCCAGGTCTCGGCGCGCCCGCGAAAGATGTCCTCCGTGTGGATGCGGCCCTGCGCGTCGGGCAGCAGCAGCCAGCCGACGAGGTAGAGGAGCAGACCGGGGCCGCCGAGCAGCGCGAGCACGACGAAGACGCCGCGCACGATGAGCGGATCGATGCCGGCCTTCGCCGCGATGCCGCCGGCGACGCCGGCGAACCAGCGATCGGAGCCGCGCACGATGCCGAGGCCGCGCAGCCAGCCGAAGAAGGAGCTGCCGGACTGCGGGCCGTCGGGGGCCGGGCCGGAGCGTTCGGAGTCGGGTGAGGTATTCATGCTTCGAGTCTGCCGGGACCGACCGGTCCCGCACCATCGGGGTTCACCCTGATCGATCCCTGAACCCCGGCCGGGAGACCCCCGAGTGTCGCGGGTTGGTGCTTGGATGGAGGGCATGGACCGACCCCCGCTCACCCGATCGCGCGACGACCGCGTCATCGCGGGCGTGTGCGCCGGCCTCGCGGAGCATCTCGGGGTGCCGGTGTCGCCCGTGCGCATCGCCGTGCTCGCGCTCTCGCTGCTCGGCGGTTTCGGGGCGCTGCTCTACCTCTGGCTGTGGGGCACCGTGCCGCGCACGGGGGAGACCGAGGGAGTGGTGCCCCTCCGGCGCGCGCTCACCCGTCCGGCGAGCGCGGGTGCTGCCGGCGCTGCCGCCGCGGGTGCCGGGAGGGGAGCGCCGCGGTCCGGTCCGTCCGCGGTGCCCGCGCCGGTCGCGGTGCCGGCCGCCGTGCCGGGCCGGGGCGCGACGGGGGCGACGAAGGCGGACGCCGCTCGGGACACCGCGCGCGCGACGGCGGGGGACGGCGCCTCGGGCGTGCCCGCCGGGGTCGCGGGCGAGCCGGTTCCTGCCCGCCCCCAGCGCCGGTGGCCCATCGCCGAGCTGCTGCTCGGAGCGTGCCTGCTCATCACCGGAGCCGGTCTGGTGCTCGAGCGCCTGGGCGTGCGGCTGGAGCTCGAGCTGCTGCTGCCCGGGCTCGCGGTGCTGGTGGGCGTCGGTCTCACCTGGTGGCAGATCGCGGACCGCGATCGCCCCGATCGCAATCAGCTGCCCCGGGTGCTCGGCGCGCTCTCGCTCGTGGCCGTGGGCGTGCTCATGTTCTTCGTGACCTCGCGCGAGCCGAGCGCGTGGACCGTCATCGCGGCCGCGGTCTCCGTGCTCGCGGGCGTGGCGCTCGCCGTGGCGCCGTGGGTGCTGCGCATCAACCGCGAGCTCATGGCCGAGCGGGCGGCGCGTGCCCGCGAGGCGGAACGGGCCGACATCGCGGCGCACCTGCACGACTCGGTGCTGCAGACGCTCGCGCTCATCCAGCAGCGCTCGGAGCCCGGCAGCGAGATCGCGAGGATCGCCCGGGGGCAGGAGCGGGAGCTGCGCGAGTGGCTCTTCCGCGGGGCCGACGGCGGCACGGCGGCTCCCCGCGAGGCGGTCGACGCCGAGCTCCGGGCCCACGCGCAGGCGCTCGAGGCCCGGCACGCGGTGCGCTTCGAGATCGTGGCCGTGGGTGTCGGAGACGGCCTGCTCGCCCCCGACGCCCTCGTCGCGGCGGCGCGGGAGGCCATGCTCAACGCGGCGCGGCACGCCGGAGGCGACGTGACGGTCTACCTCGAGGCGACGCAGGACCGGATCGCGATCGACGTGACCGACCGGGGGCCGGGGCTCGACGCCGATGCCCTGCCCGAGGGGCGGATGGGCGTGCGGGAGTCGATTCTCGGGCGCATGGAGCGAGCCGGGGGCACCGCTGCGATCGTGCCGGGCCCCGGCGGATCCGGCACGTCCGTGCGCCTGGCGATCCCCCGCGCGAGCGGGGCGGAAGCGGAGGAGGAATGATGGACCGAGAGACCGATGACGGGGCGCCCATCCGGGTGGTGATCGTCGACGACCACCAGATCTTCCGCACGGGGCTGCGGGCCGAGCTGGGGGACGAGCTCGAAGTGGTGGGCGAGGCGGCGAGCGTGGACGAGGCCGTCGAGTGCATCGCGGCCGCGGCGCCCGACGTCGTGCTGCTCGACGTGCATCTGCCCGGAGGCGCGGGGGGCGGGGGTGCCGAGGTGCTGCAGCGCCTGGCCGCCGTCCCCGCGGTGCGCGGCACCCGGTTCCTCGCGCTCAGCGTCTCCGATGCGGCCGACGACGTGGTCAGCGTGATCCGCGCCGGCGCCCGCGGTTACCTCACCAAGACCGCTTCGGGTGCGGAGGTCACCGCCGCGGCCGTGCGCGTGCGCGGCGGCGACGCGGTCTTCTCGCCCCGCCTCGCGGGCTTCGTGCTCGACGCCTTCGGCGCGGGCGTCGGGGAGACCGCCGCCGCGGACGACGAGCTCGACCGCCTCTCGGCGCGCGAGCAGGAGGTGATGCGCATGATCGCCCGCGGCTACGCCTACAAGGAGGTCGCGGCGGAGCTCTTCCTCTCGGTCAAGACGGTCGAGACCCACGTCTCGAACGTGCTGCGCAAGCTGCAGCTCTCCAACCGCCACGAGCTCACCGCCTGGGCGCTGCAGCGCAGGCTGCTCTGATCCTCAGCCCCAGCCGGGCAGCCACAGATGGGCGCGCCAGAACCACTCCGCCACGGGCATCCCCGACCACACCGGGAAGAACAGCGCCGCGAGCGCCGCCGAGGCCGCGATGAACAGCGCCACCGCGATCCTGCGCCCGCGCAGACCGTCCGGATCCGGTGCGAGCGCCAGCCCGCTCTCGGCGCCGGCGCGCGAGCGGAGCGGGATCCCGCACAGCATGCCGAGCAGCAGCGCGAGCGCGAGCGCCGAGAAGGGGGTGAGTACGACGGCGTAGAACTGGAACACGGCCGAGCGCGAGAACGTGAGCACCCACGGCAGCCACCCCGAGAGGTACCCGGTGATCACGAAGGCGCCCGCGACGACGATCGGGTCCGGCGCCGGCCGGGGCGATCCCGCGTGACGACCCCGGCCCGGTCCGATCCAGAGGCGCCGAGCCACCAGCACTCCGAGCACGCCCAGCGCGAGCACGCCGCCCCAGGTCACCAGCGGGTTCGGCAGCGGCGATATCGTCGAGACGCACTCCGCCCACGGGCAGCCCTCGGTCCAGCGGGTTGTGTACATCGCGGTGGGGATCAGCGCGAGCGGCCACGACAGCGGGTGCGATTCGTAGGGGTGCGGCGCGCTCAGCGTGCTGTGCCAGCCCAGCATCTCGGCGTGGTACCTCGCGAGCGCGACCGGCCACGGCGTGCCCGGCGTGCGACCCCAGCCGCCCGGCTGCAGGATCCACCCGGCCCAGCTCGCGACGTAGACGACCCCGGCCGCGGGCAGCGCGATCGCCGCCGTGACGAGCGCCTGCAGCACGGCGCGGGACCACGCCCCCGCGGTGCCTGCGCCGCCCGCGGCCTCCGCGGCCCGCAGCCGTGCCAGCAGATCCCGGACCGTCGCGTACACGAGGAAGAAGGCGAGCGGGTACAGCCCCGACCACTTGACCGCCGCGGCCGCCCCGAAGGCGGCGCCGGCCGCGAGCAGCCACGGGCGGCGCCAGAGGATCCGCCTCCAGGAGTCCCGGTCGTCTCGCTCCCGGGCATCCGACCGCAGCGGGACCGCCTCGCCGTCACGCCACACGAACAGCGCACCCAGCGCGACGAACAGCGTCAGGAAGCCGTCGAGCAGGCCCACCCGGGTCAGCACCACGTGCACGCCGTCGATCGCGAGCAGCAGCCCCGCGGTGCAGGCGATCACGAGGCTGCGCGAGAGCAGCCATCCGAGTCGCATCACGACGGCCACCGTCGCCACTCCGGCGAGGGCGACGGCGCTGCGCCAGCCCCAGCCGGTGCCCGGCCCGAACAGCAGCACCCCGATCCCGATCAGCCACTTGCCGAGCGGCGGATGCACCGCGTTCGACGCCGTATCGGTGAAACCGCCCGCCCGCCCGCCGCTCATGTCGGGGTCGTCGTCGGGCCAGAGCGTCGGGAAGCCGTGCGCGAGCTGGCTGATCGCGTCGCGCACGTAGTACAGCTCGTCGAACACCAGCGCGTCCGGGCGGGAGAGCGCCCAGAAGCGCAGCACCGCCGCGATCCCGAGCACCAGCGCCGGTGCCGACCACCGGAGCCATCGCAGCCGTCCCGTTTCGCTCACGCCTCCAGCCTAGAGCGGGTGCGCCCCGCCGCTCGCCTGCGCTGCCGATGCTCGCGGGTGCGGCGGCGCCTGCCGAGGCGGTGCCTGAGCCCGCCGCGCCCGGCGCTACGATAGTGGGGTGATCACTCGCCTCAGCAACTACTTCCTGAAGACCCTTCGTGAGGATCCCGCCGACGCCGAGGTGGCCAGCCACAAGCTGCTCGTGCGCGCGGGGTACATCCGCCGCCAGGCACCGGGCGTGTTCGGGTGGATGCCGCTCGGCCTGCGCGTCAAGGAGAAGATCGAGCGGATCATCCGCGAGGAGATGGCCGCCGCGGGTGCGCACGAGGTGCACTTCCCCGCACTGCTGCCGCGCGAGCCCTACGAGGCGACCGGGCGCTGGGAGGAGTACGGCGACGCGCTGTTCCGCCTCAAGGACCGTCACGGGGCCGACTACCTGCTCGCTCCGACGCACGAGGAGGCCTTCACGCTCATGGTGAAGGACATCGTCTCCTCGTACAAGGATCTGCCGCTGTCGCTCTACCAGATCCAGGACAAGTACCGCGATGAGGCCCGCCCCCGCGCCGGCCTGCTGCGCGGCCGCGAGTTCACCATGAAGGACGCGTACTCCTTCGACGTGAGCGACGAGGGACTCGCGGCCTCGTACCAGAAGCAGCGCGACGCCTACGAGCGCATCTTCGCGCGCCTGGGCATCGAGTACGTGATCGTGTCGGCCGACGCCGGCGCCATGGGCGGCTCGCGCAGCGAGGAGTTCCTGCTGCCGATCGAGATCGGCGAGGACACCTTCGTGCGCTCCGAGGGCGGCTACGCGGCGAACGTCGAGGCGTACGAGACCCCGGTGCCGGAGGCGCTGCCGATCACGGGCCAGCCCTCGGCGCTGGTCTACGACTCGCCCGAGACGCCCACCATCGAGACGCTCGTGTCGCACACGAACGCGGTGCTGCCGCGCACCGACGGCCGGGAGTGGACCGCCGCCGACACCCTCAAGAACGTGGTGCTCGCGGTGACCTCGCTCGAGGGCGAGCGCGAGATCGTGGTCATCGGCATCCCCGGAGACCGAGACGCCGACATGAAGCGCGTCGAGGTGGCCTTCCCGAACTGCGAGGTGGAGCCGGCGACCGACGACGACTTCAAGCAGCACCCCGGGCTGGTCAAGGGGTACATCGGCCCGGTGCTGAACGGCGCCGCGGTGCTGGGGCTCGAGGGATCGACGGGGATCCGCTACCTGCTCGACCCCCGCGTGGTCGACGGCACGTCGTGGGTGACCGGCGCCAACGAGCACGAGAAGCACGTGGCGTACCTGGTCGCGGGGCGCGACTTCACCGCCGACGGAGTCGCGGACGTCGCGACGGTGCGCGACGGGGATCCGGCCCCCGACGGGTCGGGACCCGTGTCGCTCGCCCGCGGCATGGAGATCGGGCACGTGTTCCAGCTGGGCCGCAAGTACGCCGACGCCCTCGGCCTGAAGGTGCTCGATGAGAACGGCAAGCTCGTCACCGTGACGATGGGCTCGTACGGCATCGGCGTGACCCGCATCATGGCGGCCCTCGCCGATCTCAACCACGACGACCGCGGGCTCATCTGGCCGCGCGCGATCGCGCCGTTCGACGTGCACCTGGTGGCCACCGGCAAGGACCCCGTCGTGTTCGAGAAGGCCGAGGAGCTCGCGGCCTCGCTGTCCCGTGCCGGCGTCGAGGTGCTCTTCGACGACCGCCCCAAGGTGTCGCCCGGCGTGAAGTTCGGCGACGCCGAGCTGCTGGGCGTGCCGCGCGTGGTGGTGGTCGGCCGCGACGCGGCCGAGGGCTTCGCCGAGGTGTGGGATCGCGCCGTGGGCACGAAGGACCGCGTGGCGCTGTCGGAGGTGCCCGCGCTGTTCGCGGCGTAGCGGCCGGTTTTCGCGGGGCCGGGTCGGGGAAGTTCTCCCGACCCGGCCCTTGCGCGTGCGTCCGGGGCGCGGGGTGCGCTGAGCTTCGGGGCGGATCCGGTCGCTCCCGCGGCTGAGGGCCTGCCGGAGAGACGGGCTCTCGAGGGCCGAGAAATCGCTCACAGCGCCGCGAGCAGCTGACTTGTCCACAGATCTGTCGTCATTTCATGCTCCGGCGAGCGTGTGTTCGTCGTCGTGAAATAACGTGGGGAGGACGACACACCGAACATGTGAGAGCGGGGGGCTTTCGCGCCGAACAGCAAGGAGCCCTCATGGCGAACATCACCGTTTCCTACGCAGACATCGAGCAGTCGGCCGCCCATCTGGGCGCCGGCCGTGACGAGATCACCCAGAAGCTGCAGATGCTGCAGACGCAGATCGGCAACCTGGTCGCCTCCGGCTTCGTGACCGACCAGGCCTCGGGTAAGTTCAACACCGCCTACGCCGAGTACACGACGAGCGCGAACACGGTGATCAACAAGCTCACCGAGATCCAGAGCTTCCTCACGCAGACGGCCGCCGCGATGCGTGAGATGGACGCGCAGATCGCGGCGAAGATCAACTAGCGATCTCCCGTGTTCTCCTCGGGTTCGGCCCGTCGACGGTCGATCGAGGATGGCGCGGCGTTCCTCGAGGAGGTGGCCGGGTGACCGACCAGTTGAATATCTGGGATGACGTGCTCGAGGCCAGCGGTTTCGGGCTCGTCTCGGCCGCACAGGTGATGATGGAGAGCGACCGGTCGGTTCCCCCTGCGGCCCTGGAGAGCCTGACCGGTGTCGGTGGCGCCGTGCACAGGTTCTTGAACGGCCTGCAGACGGGACGCTTCGCGCTCGCGGACGCGGCGAAGACCGCGGGCGGCGAGGTGGCCGGTGTGCTGCGTGAGAGCTCCGCGCTCGACGCCCTCATCGCGGATTCTCTGTACAGCGGGTTCGCGGTGCGGGGGAGCGGACGATGACGATCTCCGTACCGGGTGACGGCGCGGTGCTGCTCGAAGGCACTCCGGTGTTCGGCGCCGTGGACGAGATCGACGCGGCCGGGGAATTCGTGCAGGATGTCATGACCGGCACGACGCGCTACACGGTCGACGTCCGCAATGCGCAGGTCGCTCTCGAGTCCGCCAGCAGTGCAGGCGTGGCGAAGATCAGGACGAAGCTGGGTGAACGTCTGCTCCCGGGAGCGGCGGCGGTGTATCGCTCCGCGGAAGGCGCGAAGCGGGCGCTCGAGTCGTACGCGTCCGAGGTGGACCGCATCCACGAGGATGCCGGGAAGGTCGTGCGCGACGTGAACGACGCTCTCGCTACGATCCGAGCTCAGGCTGCGCAGATCGAGGAGATCGCGTCGTTGATCCGGGCATCTGCTCCCTACGCCTGGAACGCGGGTGCTCCGGGCACGCTGCCGCAGCCGCAGCTGGGCTACCAGGCGCGGGATCTCGGCGCGGATGAACGAGCACTCGCGGTCGAGCACATGCGAGGTGCGTACGAGTGGCAGTGGACGCTCGCGGCCTCGCTCTGGCACCACGCGATCGAGGACATCGACAGCGCGAAGATCAGGTGGGCGAAGCTGATCGAGGATCGCCGCGACGCGGAAGGACGTCTCGTCAAGGCGCTGGGCGACACCACGATCGGGCAGCTCCTCAGCGTGAGCGAGGACGACGCCGCTTCGCGCCGCTTCACGATCGCGACTGGGATCTCGGGGGAGCTCTGGGGCGCGAGCGACGAAGCGCCGGGGATCGCGAAGTCGCACCCGCTGCTGAGGAGACTGCTCGGTTCCGAGTCGGGCGAGCACGTCTGGGATGCTCCGCCGGATCCCGCGGAGGTGGCCGAGCGATGGGAGCAGTGCTCCGATGAAGAGCGGCGGCGGCTCATCGACGAGGTGCCGTGGGTCGTCGGCAACCTGCCCGGGCTGCCATTCAGCGTGCGCGATGAGGCGAATCGGAAGACGGTGGAGTTCTCTCAGCAGTACCCGCAATCGCTGTCGCCCGAGCAGTTGCAGCTGATGGCCGATGTGCGGGACATCCTCAAGCTTGAGGAGAACCAGACCGAGGAGTTCGGGCACGGCAAGCCCCCGATCCAGGTCGTGGCGCTGGATATCACGGGCGAGGTGCCCAAGGCGGTGGTCGGCTACGGCGATCTGGATACCGCGAGTCACGCGACCTGGCAGGTGCCGGGGATGAACAGCGACGCCCATCTCGCACTGGAGGGGTGGGACGAGGCGAGCCGGAATCTCTACAGTGCGCAGAGCAACGTTCCGGGTTTCTCCGGCTCGAGCGCCGTGGTGGCGTGGTTGGGCTACGACACCCCGGACCATCCCCTGACCGGGGATCTCGGAGTACTGTCCGCAGAAGCGGCAGCGGCGGGTGCACCCAGGTTCGCGGTCGAGCTGGACGGGGCCCACGCGGCGCGAAGCACGAGCGGGCGCGGGCTGCCGGTGGTGAATGTGCTGGCGCACTCGTACGGCACCACGGCGGCGACGATCGCGCTGACGGGGGTCAAGCACGCCGTGGACTCGCTCACCATGCTGGGGTCCGCGGGCCTCGACACCGAGAAGATCCCCGATTACGGTGTGCTGAACGTCAGGGAGATTGCGCCTGGGCAGAAGGCGATCTACACGACGCACGCCTCAGCGGATCAGCTGGCTCCGCTCGGTGCGGGAGCGTCGGGGCGGGGGCAGCCGAATCCGGAGGCCGTCGCTCCGGTCGGGATGCAGAGATTCAGCTCCGTGTACGAGGGCGGACTCGCCTTCTCATCGGAGGGGGATTCCGCGCAGAACCTGAAGCGCACGGACGGGCACTCCACGATCGGTTCGGGAGAGAAACCCGGAGCGATGGGAATGTCGGCGTCCAAGGGGCACGGTTATCTCGACCCGGAAACCCAGTCCTTGGCGAGTGTCGCACAGATCACGACCGGCCGGATCAGCGACCGCTTGGACCGGTCGTTCACACGAACCGAAGCAGAGTGCACGGGCCTTGTCATGGGTCGCGGCGGCACGTTCGCGCCGGTCAGGATGAAATGCGAGGACGGATGATGGCGAACGGGTGGACGCAAAAACGAATGGTGGGGCTCATCGTGGCGCTCGCGGCCGTGATCGGTGTGCCGGGCTGTCTGCGGGAGGTGCCGATCGTGTCGAGGGACACCGGGAACAGGACCACGAACATGACTTTGGATGAGCAACGCGCGTGGGTGGGGGCGCAGTTCGACGCTGCGATCGCTGCCAGCGGTGTCCCGGACGGCTGGCACAGCATCTATAGCAGGGAAGTGCTCTGGGCGGAGGGGCGGCCTGAGGACCGCGATAGGACACTGAACTCGTCTTTTCCGCGCAACTGCGGTCTCGGTGGCCGCCTGGATGAGTCGTTGAAGAACCTGGACGCGGATGATCCTCTGGCGGCGGCGCAGAGGGTGCGCGCGTTCTGGGAGGGCGAAGGCTGGACCGTGACGGACATCTGGTCCGATCCCTCTCCTGAGGAACCGCATTTTCGTGCGGATCGCGAAGACGGGGCATTGATGGGATTTCAGGCGTCTGTAGACGGGATGTCGCTCAGCGTGTACTCGGCATGCTCCGTGAACGACACGGTCATGAACTGGCAGAGCTACGTCGACGACGAGCCGAACGAGTTCGAGGACGAGCTCGAACGCCGAGAGTCGAGCGCCGAGTAGGGGAACCTCGGCGGGGAGAAGAAGGATCACCGAACATGACTGGCACCACCGGACAGGCGCAGAAACCGACGCTCCCGTTCATCGGCGCCTCCTGGTGGCCGCGCTGCTCGGCACAAGCGCGTATCTCAATCCTCCGCGCTGAAAGACATCGGTTGAGGCGGAGAGGCGGAGAGACCGCGTGAAACTCCGGGTCACCCTCGAACTCCCGCAGGGAGCTCTGCACGACATCACGCTGTCGTGCGACGTGACCGCGACCATCGCCGACGCCGCACGCGCGCTCATCCGAGCCGGAGCGAGCAGCGATCCGCGGATCGAGGAGATCGCGCTCAATCGCATCGCGCCCGTCACGCTGCGAGGAGGGCCCGGGGCCGGAGCCGCTCCGCTGCTGCTGGATCCCGCGTCGCCCATCGGGGTCTCGGGGCTGCAGTCCGGCTGGATCGTGGAACCCGTGCTCGAGTTCGGAGCCCACGGCACCGCGCAGCGCGCCGTGGAGGTCGCCGGTTACGTCGAAGTGCTCTCCGGGCGGCACCGGGGTGTGCTCTTCAGCCTGGTCGCAGGAGCGAACCCGATCGGACGAGACCGCGGATGCCGGATCCACCTCGGCGACCAGAGCGTCTCCCGCCGCCACGCGGTCATCGACATCGCCTCCGAACTCGTGATCCGAGACCTCGGCTCGGCGAACGGGGTGCTCATCGACGGCGAGGCCGTGACGGAGCACCGGATCGGCAGCGCCTGCACCGTGACCCTGGGCGAGGTGTCGCTGCGGGTGACCGCGGGGCCGCCGTCGGTGGCATCCGCCGAGCTCTCGCACCGGGTCATGCACACGCGGGCTCCCCGCGTCGCTCCCCGCTTTCCGTCCTCCGAGCGCCGGCTGCCGACGCCTCCGACCCCGCCCGCGCCCAGCCGCATCCCCATGCTCGCGATGATGGCGCCCATGATGATGGGCGGCGCCATGTACGCGGTGACCCAGTCGCCCATGAGCCTGATGATGGTCGCCTTCTCGCCGCTCATGATGGTCGGCTCGTGGCTCGACGGCAAGACAGGCGGTAAGCGCAAGCTCAAGCGCGACCGCAGACGGTTCGAGGAGAACCTGGACGCCGAGCGGGCGGAGCTCGCCGAACTCCGCGAGCGGGAGATCGAGGTGCGTGCCGCCGAGACCCCGACACTCCCCGAGATCACCGAGGCGATCGCCGAGCGCGACAGCCTGCTGTGGACGCGCAGGCCCGAGCACCGTTCCTTCCTGGAGGTGAGATTCGGCGAGGGCACGCTTCCCAGCCGAACCGGCATCGGTCTTCCCCCGCGCGGTGAGACCGATCCCGAGCAGTGGCGACTGCTGCGCGGTATCGAGGAGCGATTCCGGGAGATCGCTCCGGTTCCGGTGCTCGAACGATTCGACCGCTGCGGTTCGATCGGGGTCGCGGGGGAGCCCCTCTGGGCCGAAGGAATGGCCCGATCGCTGGTACTGCAACTCGTCGGTCTCCATTCCCCCGCCGAACTGGCGCTCGCGTGCTTCGCCGGTCCGAGCCAGGCGGACGAGTGGAGCTGGTTGAAGTGGCTGCCGCACGTCGACGCCGTGACCAGTCCGCTCCCGGTCTGGCAGCTCGCCGACGACACCGCGAGCTCGGCACGCCTGCTCATCGCCCTGGAAGGGCTGCTGGAAGAACGGCGGGCGGGCGCCGGCGCGAAGCAGGCGGTGCGCTCCCACCTGGACGTCGACACGCGAAACGATGATGAACAGGGGGAAGCGGTGGGCCGAGTGCCGGCCACTCCAGCGGTGGTCGTGCTGGTGCTCGATGACGGCCTGGCCGATCAGTCGAGACTCATCGCCATCGCCGAGACCGGCCCCGACCTGGGGATCCACCTCATCTGGGTCGCCCGAGAACGCGGTCGGCTGCCCGCGGTCTGCCGCACCTTCGTCGAACTCGGCCGAGCAGAGGGCCGGGTGGGCTTCGTGCGCACGGGCACCGTCGTGCCGCTGCAACGACTCGAGTTCATCGAGGCGCCCCGGGCGCTCGAACTCGCCCGCCGTCTCGCCCCGGTCGAGGACACGAGCGCGAGAGCGCTCGACGAGAGCGACCTGCCCAGGTCGGTGAACCTGCGCGAACTGCACGCCGCGGATCTGCTCGGCGGAGCGCA
>NZ_JAIVPF010000073.1:0-1050 GCF_053528595.1 Leucobacter sp.
ACGGCACTCTCAGCGACGGGGAGCGCAAGCGGGCCGTCATCGCCCGCGCGGTGATGACCGATCCCGAGATGCTGCTGCTCGACGAGCCGAGCGCGAGCCTCGACCTCGGCGCGCGCGAGCGGCTGCTGCAGATGCTGTCGGGATTCGCGCGGTCCCCGTACTCGCCCGCGATGGTCATGGTGACGCACCACGTCGAGGAGGTGCCGCCGGGGTTCACCCACGTGCTCATGCTGCGCGACGGCCGCGTGCAGGCCGCCGGTCCCATCGCCGAGACCCTCACCGCGGAGAACCTGGAGTCGACCTTCGGCATGCCGTTCGAGCTGACCGTCTCGGATGGACGCTACGCGGCGGTGGCGCGCCCCGCCGCTTGAGCGGTTCTCATGATAGAGTAGATAGTTGGCGCGGGTCACCCCGCCGATCCGAAGACCTCAGGGTGTGCTGCTACACATCCTCACCAAGGCAACCGAAGGAACACCCATGAAGACCGACATCCACCCGGAGTACAACGCCATCGTCTTCCGCGACCTCGCGTCGGGAGAGACGTTCCTCACCCGCTCCACGCTGACCAGCGAGAAGACCATCGAGCTCGACGGCGAGACCTACCCCGTCATCGATGTCGAGATCTCGAGCGCCTCGCACCCGTTCTACACGGGCAAGCAGCGCATCATGGACTCGGCCGGCCGCGTCGAGAAGTTCAACCAGCGCTTCAAGGGTTTCGGCGCGTAAGCGAAGTCCTCACCGCGCGAAAGGGCGGTCGATCCGAATCGGATCGACCGCCCTTTCGCCGTTCGCGGGGGAGGGCGTTCAGCCGGCCCGCATGGGCCAGCGCCCGTCGGCGATGAAGGAGGGATCGCGCACGCGCCGCATGTACTCCTGGAAGCTCGCCGCCTGCGCCGCGGCCCACTCCCTCTGCGAGCGATGCAGTTCCTCCAGCTCCTGCGGGATCAGGTCTGCGTACTTGCGGGCGATGCACTGCAGCACCCGGCCCGCCGCGATGGCGTCGTCGCCCGCGTCGTGCGCGTTGCCGATCTCGACGCCGTGATGCGCGGC
>NZ_JAIVPF010000074.1:0-51247 GCF_053528595.1 Leucobacter sp.
CCGAACCCCTCAGGTGGATCGCGACGAAGGGCCTGTATGCGGCGTACGGGATCGCGGATCGGGCGGAGCTTGCGGGTCGGGTGAAGACGTCCCCGATCGCGCATCTCGCCGATGTGGTCACCGGACGCCACTGACCCCCCGCCCCTCCTCCTGGTCGAGCGAACACAAACCGCAACCCGGACCTCCACCCCGGGAGCACGAAGAAAGGACACCCATGACCACCACCATCCCCACCCACGCGGCCCACGGCACCGCGGCGGCCGACCTCGGCGCGCACGCCCCGAAGCCCACGGCCACCACGCCCGGGCTCACCGAGGCCGCTGCGAGCACCTGGTCGAACGGCCGCATCGACACCGGCCTCTGGGAGTGCACCCCGGGCGACTTCACCGCGGAGCGCAACGGCTACACCGAGATCTGCACGATCCTCTCGGGCCGCGTCACGATCGAGGTCGATGGACAGGATCCCGAGGAGTTCGGCCCCGGCGACGTCATGGTGATGCCCTCCGGCTGGAAGGGCGTCTGGCGCGTGCACGAGCCCCTGCGCAAGCACTACACCACCATCGACGACTGAGCGCGGAGCCTGACATGACCGGGCGACGGGCGATCGTGGTGGGCGGCGGGGCCTGGGGCCTGCCGGCTGCGCTGCAGCTGCAGGATCGGGGCTGGAGCGTGACGCTGCTCGAGCGTTTCGAGCCGGGCGGGCCGTACGCCTCGAACGGCGGCACTTCGCGGCTGTGGCGGCTCGCCGACACGCAGGTGTGGCGGGCCCGCGCCATGCTCGGCACGCTCTCGGCCATGGAGCGGCTGAGTGCGCGCCTCGGCGAACCCGTGTTCCGCCGCACCGGGCTGCTCTGGCGCGATGACCTCTCCCTGCCATCGGTCGCCGAGGCGCTCGACTCGATCGAGCAGCGATACGAGCGCGTCGACGCGGACGGCGTCGGCGACCGGTTCCCCGGGCTGCGACCGGACGGGAGGCCCGCGCTGTTCGTCGAGCAGGCCGGTGTGGTCTTCGCGGATCGGCTGCTGCGCGGCGCCCTTCGAGCGTTCGAGGCCGCGGGCGGGGAGTATCGGCCGCAGACGCGGGTCGTGAGCATCGAGCCGCGCGCCGGATCCGCGCGCGTCGTGCTCGCGGAGGGCGATGCGCTCGACGCCGATCAGGTCCTGGTGGCCGCGGGCCCGGGCACCGCCGAACTGCTGACGGGGCTCGGCATCGCGCTGCCGCTCACCCCGTACATCGAGCAGGTGGTGTACTTCGGGGATCCCGCGTCGAGCCGGCCGGCCCCCGATCTGCCCGGCCTGGTGGACTGCCCCCGCGGCGACGCCCCGGGCATCTACGCGATGCCGGACGGGTTCTCGGGATACAAGGCGGGTCTCGATCGGCCCCTGCGCCCGCTCGCCGGCGGCACCCTCGGCGAGGATCTCGACCGCTCCCCGGACCCCGCCCGCACCGAGGCGATCCGGGCCCGCGTCGCGCGCGAGCTCACGGCGATCCGGCCGCACCCCCTCGCGGCCCAGGTATGCACCTGGACCGACTCCGGCGACGGAGACTTCATCGTCGGCCGCACCCACGACGCGGTCGTGCTCGCCTGCGGCGATTCCGGTGAGGGCTTCAAGTACGCGGCGTTCATGGGGGAGTACCTCGCCGATCTCGTAGCCGGGGGCCCGGGCGATCCGGAGTACCAGCGCCGCTGGGATCCGCACCGCTTCGGGACCGATCCCGTGCCCCGCACGCGCTTCGACGCGATCGGCCGGCATTGAGCCGTCGTACGCTGGTCGGGCGAGCCGGCGCGCTCCGCACCGGCCGGAGCGCGCCGGGCGCGGAAGGACGAAGCCCGGGAATGACCCTCTGCTGATTCACCGGCCCGTGGAACGGGCGGGAAAGGAAAGGACTCGAACATGACCGAGCATCTCGGAGGCGATCTCGCGATCGTCGGAGCACGGCTGCGCACGAACACCGGCGAGGGCGGCGACGCCACCGCGATCCTGGTCCGGGCGGGCCGCATCACGGCGCTCGGCGGCGACGCCGCGGTCCGCGCCGAGGCGGAGGCCGCGGGCATTCCGGTGCGCGACGTCGCCGGCGCGACCGTCACGCCCGGCCTCTTCGACTCGCACACACACCCGCACTGGGCTGCGGAGGTCACCGCGGGCATCGACCTGGGCGGGCTCGAGACCGTGGAGCAGCTGCGCGCGGCGATCGCCGACGAGCACGCGCGTCTGCCCGAGGGCGCCTGGCTGCGCGGCTGGAACCTGGAGTACGAGCCCTTCGAGGAGACCGGACTGCGCGGCGACCTGCTCGAGGACGCCGCGCCGGGCCGTCCCGTCGCGCTCATCTGCTACGACCTGCACACGGGCCTCGCCACGGCTCCCGCGCTGGCTGCTGCGGGGATCACCGGAGCGCGGGAGTTCGCCGACGCGAGCGAGATCGTGATCGACGATGCCGGCGTGCCGACGGGCGAACTGCGCGAGCCGACCGCCTACAACCTGCTCTTCGACGCCGCACCCAAGCCCTCGCACGACGAGGAGCGCGACGCCCTGCGCGACATGTTCCGGCGGCTGGCGGCGACGGGGCTCACCGGCGGCGCGATCATGGACGGCCGGGACCGCACGGTCGAACTGCTCGCCGAGCTGGAGCAGCGGGGCGAGCTGGATCACCGCGTCACCGTGCACCACTGGCACGCCGTGGGCGACACCGACGACGACGTGGCGCGCGTGATCGCCGCCAGGGATCGGCGCGGCCACCTGTGGCGGACGGGTGCGATCAAGCTCTTCAGCGATGGGGTGATCGACACGGGCACGGCCTGGTTGCACTCGGTCGACGCGTGCGGCGACGGCCGGGTCTCGTTCTGGCCGTCGTGGGAGCGCTACGCCGAGGTGGTGCGCGCCTACCACGAGGCCGGCATGCTCATCGCCACGCACGCCGTCGGCGACTACGCCGTGAGCCGCGTGCTCGACGTCTACGCGACGCTGTCCCCGCGCGAGGGCCTGCCGTTCCACTCGATTGAGCACCTCGAGGTGCTCTCGGACGCCGATGTCGAGCAGCTGCGCGGCAGCGGGGTCACGGCCTCCATGCAGCCGCTGCACATGCAGTGGCGCGCGGCCGATCACAGCGACAACTGGACGGTGCGCCTGGGCCCCGGCCGCGACGCGACCGGCTACCGGGTGCGGGACGTGCTCGACTCCGGCACGACGCTCGTGCTCGGCTCGGACTGGCCCGTGGCGCAGTACGATCCGCGGCTCGGCATGGCCTGGGCCCGGGGCCGGCGCACGCCGGGCGATTCCGCGGCACCCGTCTTCGAACCCGAGCAGCGGCTCTCCGGCGAGGAGGCGCTGCTGGCGTACACGCTGTGGCCGGCGCGGGCGCGCGGGCACGAGGATCGCGGTGCGCTCGCGGTCGGCGCGGTCGCGGATCTCACGGTGTGGGGCGCCGATCCGGTCGACGCGACGCCCGACGAGCTGCCCGAGGTGCCGATCCGGCTCACGGTGGTCGACGGCCGCGTCGTCCACGCCGCCTGAGCGCCGGCGGCGAGACCCGCCCGGCCCGCGTTCGTGCGGTCCGCGCTGCTCGCGTTCGTGCGGGTCCGTTCTGCTCGCGTCCACGCGGGTCCGTTCTGCCCGAAGCCGTACCCGTCTTTCGCGCCGCCCTCTCTTTCGCGCGTCAGTAGTTGTCGCCAAACCTCAGCTTTGGTGACAACTACTGACGCGCGTTTATGAGGCGCGTGGGGTCGTGGAGGACGCGCGTCGGCGAGGGCGTGGGATCAGCGGAGGGCTTCGGCGACTCTGCGCGCTTCGCGCAGGCCCGACTCGATCGCCCCGTCGATGAAGCCGCCCCACAGATCCGCGTTGTCGGTGGTGGCGAAGTGCAGGGCGCCCGCGGGCTGCTGCAGCTCGGCGAGATCGCGCGTGAGCTGACCGGGCCGGTGCGTCATCCAGGTGTTGCGCGAGAGCGGGTCGGTCATCCAGTCGTGCGCCGTGACCTCGGTGATCTCGATGCCGGGGCGGAAGGCGTCGACCGCCGCCTGCACACCCGCGAGGTCGTCGAGGTCGATGCGGGTGTGGTCGGGGCCGAAGGCGACGAGGATCGTGTAGTCGCCCTGCTCGTCGGTCTCGTAGAACTCGGCCTTGAGCACGGAGAGCGGGTGGTGCTGGCTCGCGTAGGCGAAGAACCGGGGCAGGTGCCCCTTCGCCCGCAGCCAGACCTTGGTGCCCTGCGAAGCGACGGTCTCGGAGCTCAGCCGCTGCCAGACCTCGGGCAGCGTGGGCTCGAAGCGGATGCCGGCGATCGCGTTGGCGGGCAGCGTGCTGACCACCCGGCGGGCGCGGATCCGCTCGCCGTCGGCGGTTTCGACGATCGCGTGCGCGTCGGATCCCGCGCCGCCCTGCGTCACCGACACCACGGTCGTGTCCAGCCGGATCTCTCCGGGGATGTCGGCGGCCAGCGCGTCGGTGAATCCGCGCATGCCGTCGACCACCCGGTAGGTGGCCGAGGCCTCGTGCATGAGCTGCCAGTGCCCGCCGGTGGCGGAGACCCAGCGCAGCGCGCTCGAGATCCCCACCTGGTCGAGCGGGGCGTTCACGTGACCCACCCACACCGACTCGTTGGCCGCACGGGCTTCGGGATCGAGGTCGAGCGCGTCGAAGCGGTCCTGGATGCTGAGACGATCGAGCTCGCGGATCGTGCCGGTGGTGGGTTCGACGCCCCGCGGCATCGCCTCGCGCACGTCGTCGATGACGAGCTGCTGGCCCTCGTCGATCAGCGCCATGAACTCCTCGAGGGTGCCCTTGCGCGGGGTGCCGTCGGCGCCGTGCCAGTAGGCCTCGTCGGCGCGGGGGCTGCGCACGATCCCACGGCCGTAGCGGGTCATCTCGGCCCACACGTGCGGCTGCACCCAGTGCACCCAGTTGGCGCCCATCTCGAGTTCGTGGCCCAGCCGGTGGTCGGTCCAGGTGCGGCCGCCGATGCGGTCCCGCGCTTCGAGCGTCAGCACGTCGAGCCCCGCGCTGCCGAGCTCGCGCGAGGCGACGAGCCCCGCGAATCCGGCCCCGATCACGACGACATCGACCGACTGCATGTTCTCTCCTTCGAGCTGGGGGCGGGCGCGGAGAGCGCCGGCTCTCAGCCTACCCAGCAGGGCTTGCCCGCCGCGGCAGACGTTCTCACCGAATCTCGGGGCGGGGTCATACGAACGTACGGCGCGGGGGCACCCCGGGGTCGACCCTACAGCCGCGCGACGACGCGGGAGAGCAGTTCGGCGAGGCGGGGCTCGGCCGCCTTGCCCTCGGCGAGCACCTCCTCGTGGCTGAGCGGATCCTCGCCCATGCCCGCCGCGGGGTTCGTGATGAGCGAGAGGCCGAGCACCTCCATACCCGCCTGCCGCGCCGCGATCGCCTCGAGCGCGGTCGACATGCCGACGATCTGCCCGCCGATGGTGCGCAGGTAGTGGATCTCGGCGGGGGTCTCGTAGTGCGGGCCGGGGAGCTGCACGTAGACGCCCTGCTGCAGTGACGGCTCCACTTCGCGCGCGATGTCGCGCAGCCGGGCCGCGTAGAGGTCGGTGAGGTCGACGAAGTTCGCGCCCTCGACCGGGGATGCCGCGGTGAGGTTGAGATGATCGCTGATCAGCACGGGCTCGCCGGCCTTGAACGCGGGGTCGATGCCGCCCGCGCCGTTGGTGAGGATCATGACTCCCGCGCCCGTCGCGGCGGCGGTGCGCACGCCGTGCACCACGGCGCGCACCCCGCGACCCTCGTAGAAGTGCGTGCGAGCCCCGATCACGAGCGCGTGCCTGCCGCTCGCGAGCCGGATCGAGCGCAGCGTACCCGAGTGGCCAGGCACGCCCGAGACGTGGAAGCCGGGCACTTCCTCGGCGGGGATCACGGCGACGGTCTCGCCGATCACGTCGGCGGCCCGGCCCCAGCCGCTGCCGAGCGTGAGGCCGATGTCGTGGCGCTCCACCCCCGTGAGGCGTGCGATGGCCGCCGCGGCGTCTGCGGCGAGGGCGTTCGGATCGAGCGGCTCGGTCATGGGATCCAGCTTAGTGAGCGCGCGGTGCGCGACGGGCGCGATGAGCGACGGGTGCGGGTTCTAGTCCGTGCGGAGGATGCGGTAGCCGCGTCTGGGGTCGTAGCCGTGGATCTCGCGGGTGTCGAGCCGGGCCATGAAGTCGAGCACTCCGGCGGTGACGACCTGGCCGGGGACGAGCACGGGGAAGCCGGGCGGGTAGGGGGTGACGAAGCCGGCGGAGACGGGCTCCTCGCCGCGGGCGACGCGTTGGCGGAGTTCGTCGAGGGGGACGTGCTCGACGGCGCCGCGCTTCTGCCCGAGGAAGAAGGCGGGGCGGATGTCGCCGTCGGGCAGCCCCGCGTCGGAGGCGTAGTCGGGTGCGAAGTAGCTGAAGTCGGGCAGGGGCGGCATCTCCTGCTCCGGGGTGGTGGGCAGGTCGGGGTCGAGCTGCGCCTGCTCCTCCTCGAAGCGTTCGGCGAGCTTCACGAGCACCTCGATGAGATAGGCGATGGCGCTGCGGGTGGTGCCGATGTTCGTCATGAAGAGCACGGTGTTGCGGCTGGTCTTGTTGACCTGGATCCCGTACCGGTTCATGAGGTACTCGTGCTTGAAGGTGTCGCCGTCGACGCCGGTGCGGGTGATCTCGACGGTGATGCGGCTGGGGTCGATGACGAACTCGTCGCCGGCCCAGGCCCGCCACATGGTGGAGAGGCCGTCGCGCAGCGGCATGGGGCGCAGCACCTCGCGATGCTCGGCGGGGATGAGCTCGGTGGCCGACAGCACGCGGTAGGTGCGGCGCAGCAGCGGGTGGCGGGCGATGGCCTGCGCGAGGCTCGTCGCGAGGTCGAGCTGGCGCTGCACGAGCTCGAAGCCCTCGAGCTCGACCTGCCTGCGGCCGAGGTCGAGGGAGGCGAGGATCTGGTAGTTCGGGGAGGTCGAGGTGTGTGTCATGAACGCCTCGTGGAAGGGCTCCTCGGCCTCGCGCACCCAGTCCTGGTCGTAGACGTGGATCATGGAGCCCTGGCGCAGCGCGGTGAGGGTCTTGTGGGTGGAGTGCGTCGCGTAGACGCGGATGCGGGCGTCGGGGCTCGGGATGAGCCGCTCCTGGAGCCACGCCTCGTCTGACTCGGGGGTGCCGTCGGTGTTGAAGAGCCGCTGCTGCTGCTCGCGGTGCGCGGCGGCGTGGGCGGGGGTCTTGAGCTTCGCCTCGAGGTTCTTGGCGGAGGCCATCGCGGTGCGGCGGCGGGTGACGGGGTGGAAGGCGGCGAAGGCGAACCAGGCCTCGTCCCACAGGAACACGAGGTCGGGTTTGATGGCGAGGCACTCGGCCATGACGCGCTCGGGGTCGTAGACGATGCCGTCGAAGGTGCAGTTGGTGAGCGTCACCATGCGCACCTCGTCGAGCCGGCCGGCGGCGCGGTAGTCGAGCAGCATCTGCTTGATGCGGCTGAGCGGCACGGCGCCGTAGAAGGCGAAGTCGTTGAGCGGGTACGCCTCCAGGTAGGCGGGGCGGCCGCCCGTGAGCATCATGGCGTGATGGTGCGACTTGTGGCAGTTGCGGTCGACGAGCACCACGTCGCCGGGGGCGACGAGCGCCTGGTGCACGATCTTGTTCGCGGTGGAGGTGCCGTTGGTGACGAAGAAGGAGTGCTTCGCGCCGAACGCGCGCGCCGCGAGATCCTGCGCCTTCTTGATGGCTCCGGTGGGGGCGAGCAGGGAGTCGAGGCCGCCGGAGGTGGCGCTGGTCTCGGCCAGCAGCAGGTTGAGGCCGTAGAAGTCGGCGAGGTCCTTGATCCACTTCGAGTTCACGACCGAGCCGCCGCGGGCGACGGGCAGCGCGTGGAACACGCCGACCGGGCGGCGGGCGTGGTACTGGATCGCGGAGAAGAAGGGGGTGTCGTAGAGGTGGGAGATGCGGCGCAGCAGGGTCAGGTGCAGCTCCAGCTGATCCTCGCGGCGGAACACACGACGGAAGCGGCGCGTGAGCACCCCCGCCAGCTCCTCGATGTGCGCACCGGCGACGAGGTAGAGGTCGAGCTCCGGGCGCAGGTCCGCGAGCGCGTCGGCGAGGCCCAGCACGCGCTGCACCGAGGCGAGCGAGCTGCGCGAGGAGGCGGGGTGCGTGCCCGCCGCGGCCTTGGCGAACTCGATGGTCTCCTGGAGCTCGCGGCTGAGGGGCTGCTTGGTGCGGTCGCTGAAGCCCGGCCGCACCACGCAGGCGAGGATCTTGGGGTTGGTGAGTACCGCCGCGATCGCATCCTCGGCCGAGGGCACGACGACGAAGTCGTAGATGAAGGAGTCGGCCGGGGCCCGCATCTTCAGGGCCTCGGCGGCGAGCGCGTCGCGATCGGCTTCGGTGGTCTCGTCGACCACCAGCACCTCGAAACGCGGCCGGGGATCGGCGTCGTCCTGCAGTTCGGCCCGCTCGGCCTCCTCCATCTGCTCGTCGCGCGGCTCATCGGGCACCGAGCTGCCGCGCAGCCGGTTGACCACCCGGCCGATGCGGTCGAGCGCCGTCTGGTACTCGCCCTCGATCAGCAGGTCGCGGATGGCGCGCACGTAGCGCTGTCCGAATCCGGCCCAGTAGAGCTCGATGGTCTCGAGCGCGCGCAGCGAGCGGAAGACCTCGCCGTCGCGCGAGAGCACCCCGTCGTTGTCGGTGCCGTCATCGCTGCCCAGAGCGATGCGCTTCACCGCGAAGCGCAGGTACTCCCACGCGTCGCTCCGCAGCCGCCAGGTGCTCGACGGCATGCCCGGATCGCGCTCCAGCGCCGCCGTGCCCGAGGAGGACGAGCTCGCGGATCCGCGGAACGCGTCGCCGCCGGCGATCGTGCCGCGCGTCTCCGCGGCAGTGCTGTGGGCGACTTCGGTCCTCGTCATGAGCGCTGGTCCTTCCAAACTTCCTCGTCCTCCGGCGCCGCGGCGCATCCATACCGGCGCGGTCACCCCCTGTCCGTTGATCTTAGGCGCATCCGGATACGTGAATCGGAACCTTTGCGTCCGGTGGCGGAGACAGCGGGTCCCGCCGGTAGCTGATCATCAGCCGAGAGATCAACCGACGAAGGTAAGGATGCCCTAAGATGTAGGCGTGACCATGCCTGACTCCACGACTCCCGACCCGGCCGGCGATCCCCAGATCGTCTCGGTGGTCGATCCCGCCGGGATCGACTGCGTGCTCGCCGCCGGCGATGCCTCCGATCTGACGGAGCTGCGCGAGTGGCTGCGCGGACTCCCCGAGGAGTCGTATGGGCGGGTGTTCATCGAGGTGTTCGCCGAGATGCAGATCGAGCCGCTTCCCGCGCCCCCGCACGTCGGGGTCACCTGGCTCTGCCGCGAGCAGCGCGAGACGAGCCCGCGTCCCGGCCTGGGCCGACGCCGCGGCGAGGCACTCGCGAACGCCGTCGACGCCTGGTTCGACGAGTGGCTCTGGGCGGACAGCGAGGCCGTGCGCAACATCCAGCTGTGGATGGGCGCGCGCACCAGCTCGGTGATGCAGAGCTACTGGACCTCGCTCGACCGTCGGCTCGAGAAGCGCTGGCCCGGTTACTGCCAGAACGCCTGCCGCAATTCCTGCCCGCGCAAGCACTGAGGCGTCGCCGCGACCTCCTAGACTTGAGGGCATGGCGAAAGCGTATGAACGGAAGCACCGCATCGCGGTGCTCGGTGGCGGCCCCGGCGGATACGAGGCGGCGCTCGCGGGCGCCCAGCTGGGTGCCGAGGTCACCCTGATCGAGCGCGCGGGTGTGGGCGGCGCCGCCGTGCTCACCGATGTCGTGCCCTCGAAGAGCCTCATCGCGACAGCCGGCGGAGTGCAGGCGGTGCGCGATGCCGGCCGCCTCGGCGTGCAGGCCTTCGTGCCCGGCGCCCACGGCAAGCCGGTGCGGCCCGAGATCGCGGTGAACCTCGCGGCCGTGAACAAGCGACTGCTGGCCATGGCGGGCGCGCAGTCCGTCGACATGCTGCGCTCGCTCGAGGACGCGGGAGTGCGCGTGGTGCAGGGAGAGGGCCGCCTCGACGGCCCGAACGCGGTGCTCGTGTCGACCGCCGCCTCCGGCGGCACCGACTTCGACCGGATCGAGGCGGACACCATCGTGGTGGCCGTCGGCTCCAGTCCGCGCGAGCTCGACTCGGCGAAGCCCGACGGAGAGCGCATCCTCACCTGGAAGCAGCTCTACGATCTTCCGGCGATCCCCGAGCATCTCGTGGTCGTCGGCTCGGGTGTCACCGGAGCCGAGTTCGCCAACGCGTACCGCACCCTCGGCGCCGAGGTGACCCTGGTGTCGAGCCGTGAGCAGGTGCTGCCGGGCGAGGATCCCGACGCCGCCGCCGTCATCGAGCGCGAGTTCAAGCGCCTCGGCATGCACGTGATGTCGAAGTCGCGCGCCGACTCGGTGGTGCGCACCGAGAACGGCGTGCTCGTGACGCTGTCCGACGGGCGCACCGTCGAGGCGTCGCACTGCCTCATGGCGGTCGGATCGATCCCGAACACCGACGGGCTGGGGCTCGAGGAGGCGGGCGTCGAGCTCACCGACAGCGGCCACATCCGGGTCAACAAGGTGGCCCGCACCGCGGTGCCCTCCGTCTACGCGGCAGGCGACTGCACCGACTTCTTCCCGCTCGCATCGGTCGCCTCGATGCAGGGCCGCACCGCGATCATGCACGCCCTCGGCGACTTCGTGCGTCCGATCGACCTGCGCAACGTCGCCGCGAACGTCTTCACCTACCCGGAGATCGCGACCGTCGGCTGGAACGAGCGCACGCTCGCGGACGCCTCGGGGCTGGCGCAGCACGTCACCCACACGGTGCCGCTCAGCGTGAACCCCCGCGCGAAGATGATCGGCTTCACCGACGGCTTCGTGAAGCTCTTCGCGTGGAAGGCCTCGGGCACCGTGATCGGAGGCGTCATCGTCGCGCACCGCGCGAGCGAGCTCATCTTCTCGCTCGCGCTCGCCGTCGAGCACCGGCTCACGGTCGACCAGGTCGCCTCGGCGTTCGCGGTGTACCCGTCGATGACGGGCGCGATCACCGATGCGGCCCGCGCGCTGCATCAGCACTGAGCGCAGGGGCCGACGAATGCGGAACGGGATCTCTCGGCGCAGCCTGGTGACCGGCATCGCGGGCATGCTCGGGATCGGGGCCGCGACCTCGCTCGCGGGGTGCGCGCCCGGCAAGCCCGAGGTCGTGCCGTCCGACGACGAGGCGAAGGCCGCGGTGACGGTGCGGGCCTTCGACAACGCCTACGACCCTCCCGAGGTGGAGATCGCCCCGGGCCAGGCGGTGCGCTGGGTGTTCGAGGGGCCGGCGGAGCATGACGTCGTCGCCGACGACGGAAGCTTCGTGAGCGAGCTCATGACCGCGGGCAGCTACACGCACCTCTTCGAAGAGGCCGGCGAGTTCCCCTACCTCTGCTCGGTCCACCCCGAGATGACGGGTGTCGTGCGAGTGAAGGCGCCCTGACCCGCGGTTGCGGAAGTCCCCAGCGCCCCGTGCGCGCGCCAGTAGTTGCTGCCTCACGTGCGGTTTGGCAACAACAACTGACGCCCGAAGATCGGCTCCGGATCGCGCACCTTTCGCGCGCCAGTAGCTGCTGCCTCGCGCGCCGTTTGGCGACAACTAGTGGCGCGCGAAGGTGCGGGTGAATCGCTTCGCGCGCGGAGGTGCGGAGACGGACCGATCGGCGGCGCCGCGGCACCGTCGTGCTGGAGATCCACCCCGCCGGACCGATCAGTCCCGCGGGACCGGTCAGTCCCGCCGGACCGGTCAGTCCCGCTGGAAGACCGCCAGCGACTCGAAGTGGTGCGTGTGCGGGAAGATGTCGAAGGCGCGCAGGCCGGTGAGCTCGTAGCCCGCGTCGCGCAGGGTCTTCGTGTCCCGGGCCAGCGCCACGGGGTCGCAGGCCACGTAGACGACGTTGGCGGGGGCGAGCTCGACCAGCTGCCCCATCACCTCGCCGCCCGCGCCCGAGCGCGGCGGATCCAGCACGACCGTGCCGCGGCGCAGCCGATCCCGCACCGGAGCCGACGCCCGCAGCAGCTCGCCGAGGTGGCGATCGACCCGAGTGGTGACCGCGAGCGCCCCGACCAGCTCGGAGAGGTTCTCGGCGGCGCCGTCGGTCGCACCGCTCTCGGCCTCGACGGTGGTCACCTTGAGGCCCGGCCCCGCCGCCTCCGCCATGGCGGCCGCCAGCAGGCCGACCCCGCCGTAGAGGTCGAGATTGCCGGCTGCGGGGTCGAAGCGGCCGTCGTCGACGAGGTCGGCGACGGCGTCGCGCACCGCCGTGAACAGCACCGCGGGCGCCTCGCGGTGCACCTGCCAGAACCCGCCGGCGCGCACGAGGAAACCGCGATCCTCGACCAGCTCGCGAATCGTGTCGTTCTCGCCCGCGCGCGTCTTCTCGCCGGCGAGCCCCAGCAGCATCCGGGAATCGTCGGCGGCCGGATCGACGAGGTCGACGGTGGCGACCCCGGGCATCGCCTCGTCGAGGGGCGCGATCTGATGGATGCCCTCGGTGGCGAGCGGCAGCGAGGAGACCGGGATCACGCGGCGGCTGCGCGCAGCGTAGGGGCCGACGGCGCCCGTCTCGGGATCCACGTGCAGGCGCACGCGCGTGCGGTAGCCCAGCCCGCCGGCCTCGGCATCGCCCGGGGCGGGCTCGACGAACTCGGCGAGCGCCTCGCCGAGATCCTCGTCGTCGGCCGCCGCGAATTCGACTCCTCCGAAGCGTCGCATCGCATCGGCGAGCACCTCGGCCTTCAGGCTGCGCTGACGCTCGAGCGCGATGTGCCCGAACTCGGCGCCGCCGGCCCGATCCTCGGGGGCGCGCTCGACTGCGGCCTCGGCCCACACGTGCGGTCGCCGATCCCCGGATGCGTCGAGCACCTCGACCACGGCGGCCCGCGCGAACGACTTCTTCTTGGCGTCCGTGACGCGGGCGCGCACGCGCTCGCCCGGGATCGCATCGGCCACGAAGACCACGCGCCCGTCGTGGCGGGCGATACTCACGCCGCCGTGGGCGATCCCCGTGATATCGAGCTCGATCGTCTCCCCGATCTCGAGCGGGGAGGAGGACGGTGCGCGTGATGACATGTCCCCCATTCTCCCATCACGCGCACGGCTCCTAGGCGTCGCGCCGGCTGCGGCCCACGATGAGGCCGTAGATCAGCAGCACGACGATGGATCCGCCGATGGCGAGCAGCCAGGTCTCGAGCGAGAAGAACTCGCCGATGTCCGCTCCGAAGAGCAGAGAGCCCAGCCAGCCGCCGACGATGGCGCCGACCACGCCGAGGATCAGCGTGGCGATCCAGCCGCCGCCCTGGCGGCCGGGCAGAATCGCCTTCGCGATGGCGCCGGCGATGAGACCGAGAATCAGAAACGCGAGGATGCCCATGGGAACTCCTTACCTTCGGGGACGGAAGATCCGTCCTTCTCGCCTCAACGGTACGGCGTGCCGAGCGGGCCGGGTAAGGGGCTTGCGGGCGCGGCGCCGCGCGGTGTAGAGGGGAGCAGGCCCCCGATCAGCGCGCCGGATCAGGGGGTTCGGGCAGCAGGCGCAGGCCTGCGGGTGCGTTGGCCGTCACGGTGAGCTCCTCCACCCAGGCCCGGTTGAGCGCCGGGGTATCGGCCGACTCGAACTCGAACTGCAGGGGGATCGCGGGCTGCAGCCAGATGCTGCGCTGGATCCCGGCGTCGTTCCAGGTGAACAGCAGGCTCTCCTGCTGCAGCAGCTTCGTCATGATGACGGTGCGCAGGTGGGTGAGCGCGCGGTCGTCGAAGCGGAAGATCTGCGACGGGCCGTAGTGCAGGTATCCCACGGGATGCCTCCTCAGGGGTGCGTGGACGATGGTGGACTGGTCAGCCCGCGGCGCGTTGCGCCGCGTAGGCCTCCGCTTCCTTCTCGGTGATGAGGACCAAACCGCGCGGGGTGTTCGACAGCTCGCCGAGCACCTCGATCCAGGTCTCGTTGAGCTCGGGTGTCCGGGAGCCCGAGAACCGGAAGATGAGCGGGATCGACGGCGAGAGCCAGAGCGAGACGCGGCCGCTGCCGCGCTCGACCGGGTTGGTCCAGCTCAGGAAGAAGCTCTCCTGGCGGCGCAGCTTCATGCCGACCGCCACCTTGAGGTGAGCCAGTGCGCGGTCTTCGACCGGATATTCGACCGATGCTGCGTAGACGAGATGCCCCATCCCCCCATCATCCCACCCGCCCGAGTGCGGCGCCAGACCCGGCGGGGTGGGTCGCCGATCCCGCGTAGACTCGCCCCTATGCGCCTGTACCTCGCCTCCACCTCCCCGGCCCGCCTCTCCGTGCTGCGGGGCGCCGGCATCGAGCCGATCTGCTTCTCCCCCGAGGTCGACGAGGACTCGGAGATCGCGTCGCGCGAGGCCGAGCTCGGCCGCCCGCTCACGGCCCCCGAGTTCACGGAGTACCTCGGTCGCCTCAAGGCCGAGGACGTGGTGCGGCGCCACGGGCACGAGATCGACGGGCTCGTGCTCGGCGGCGACTCGATGTTCCTGCTCGACGGCGAGATCCTGGGCAAGCCGCACCTGCCCGAGGTGGCGCTGGACCGAGCCAAGCAGCACCGGGGGAGCACCGGCGCGCTGCACTCCGGGCACTGGCTCATCGACCACACGGGAGGCGAGATGCGCGGCGCCGCGGGCGCGGTCGACACGGCGCTGGTGACGCTCTCGGCCGATCTCGCCGATGCGGAGCTCGCGGCCTACGTCGCCACGGGGGAGCCGCTGGAGCTGGCGGGCGGATTCGCCATCGACGGCCTCGCGGGCGCGTTCATCGAGCGGATCGAGGGCGCCCCGAGCTGCGTGATCGGTCTCTCGCTGCCGGCGCTGCGCCGGCTGGTGATCGAGCTCGGCCACCACTATCCGGGCCTCTGGAGCTCGGACGGCTCGTGAGAGCCGGGCTCACCCTCGGGCGAGCAGGGCGACCGTGAGCGTGGCGATCACGGAGCCGTCGGCGAGGTCGACCCCGAGCAGCTCTTCGATGAGTGCGATGCGCTGGTAGAAGACGGAGCGCGACAGCCGCGCTCTCCGGGCCGCCAGCGAGCGGTTGGTCGGATGCTCCAGATAGGCGCGCAGCACCCGCAGCAGATCGCCGCTGTGCCCGGCCCCCGTCGCGGCGTCGTGCTCGAGCAGCGGGGCGAGCGCGTCGGCCGCGAACTCCTGCACCTCCGGTGCGGCGGAGAGACCGCGCACGAGGTAGGCGAGCGGCTGCCGCTCGGCCTGCTGCACGGTCACCCGTCCCGCCGTGGCCGCGGGATCCAGCACGCCGGCCGCGCGCACCTGCTCGAGCGAGGTGATCAGCGAGCGCACCCGCGTGCCGGTCGCGCCGAGACCGAGGTGCGCGCGCCACGAGGCCGGCGTGGTCTCGGGGAGCAGCATGTCGAGCTCGTGCGAGAGCCGCGCCGCGAGCGGCGGCACCGCGTCGCCGGCAGTCGCGACGCGGGGGTCGCCGGGCGGGAACGAGAGCAGGGCGAGCAGGATCGGGCGGTCTCCGCCGGTCGCGGCACCGCTGCCCGGGGCTCCGGCCGCGCCCGTGTCGGGGGCGAGGATCACCCGCCCCTCGGGCGCGACCGCGCGGCGGAGGGCGGTCTCGAGGACGGCCCGCTCGAGCGGCGCGTCGTGCCCGGCCGCCGCCGTTCCGAAGTCGCCCGCGCCCCGCAGTGTGGCCCCCAGCAGCGTGCGGCCCTCGACCGGCAGGCCGCCCGCCGCGAGCTGCACCGCCAGCTCGTCGGCCCGCCGGTAGCGGCCGCCGAGCAGCACGTCGAACAGGTGCTTCGAGCTGAGCTGCAGCCACTGCTCGCCGTCGGGGTCGGCGAGGCGGCCGAGCGCGAGGGCGAATGCCCCGAGCTCGAGCACGGTGCGGCGGCCCGCGGGATGCGGCGGACCCGGCAGGGCGGTGAGGTGACCCCACCGGCGCCCCTGCGCCTCGACCGGTACGCGATCCCCGTCGCCGGACGCCGCGGTACGCGGCGCCTCGGCCCACTCCGCGAGCACGTGCTCGGGGCTCGCGGATCCCGACCACGCGACGACGCGCCGAGCGGAGTCCTCGAGCACCACGGGCGCGCCGATCGTGTCGGCGAGCCGCTCGATCACGTAGTCGACGGGACTGCGGTTGAGACCGAGCTCCGTCAGCATCGCGTGGACCTCGGCGCGGGCCGCGAGGGCCTCGTGCTGGTCGGCGAGCACCCGCTGGTGGATGCGCTGCGTGATCTGCACGAAGCGCACCTCGCGGTGCAGCGCGATCAGCGGGATGCCGTGCTCCTCGCACGCCGCGGCCAACGGCGCCGGCGCGGTGTCGAAGTTGCGGCCGAGTTCGAGGATCACCCCCGCGGGGTCGGCTTCGACGAGCCTGCGGGAGACGGTGCCGAGGTCTGCATCGTCGTGGGGCCAGCCCGCGCCGGTGGTGAGCACGAGCTCGCCGCCGTCCAGCAGCTGGGCGGCGCCGGTGCCCGCGACCACGTGCGCCCAGCGCGCCTCCCGCCCGAGTCCGTCGGCTCCGGCGACGAGCTCGGGCTCGCCCGCGCGCATCTCGGGCAGTTCGAGCACGTCGCGCACCGCGATGCGTCCCTGCGCGTGAGTCATCTGCGCCACCTCCCGTCGGCACGTGTCCATCCGTCGTACAGAGTGTACGGGAAACCGTGAACTTCACGATACTGTGCCGGTGGTGGGGTTCCTGGTCCGCTGAAATACTGGGATGCGCCGGGGTCATGCGATCCCGAACATATTGATCGATTTGAGAGGACTATCGGATGGCACTCATTCCCCACGTCATCGGCGGAGAGAAGATCACCGCGGCCGAGCGCACCCAGCCGGTCTACAACCCGGCCACGGGCGAGCAGCAGCACGAGCTGGCGATCGCGTCGGCCGCGACCGTGGAGGAGGCCATCGCCGCGGCGAAGGCCGCGCTGCCGATGTGGCGGAAGACCAGCCTCACCAAGCGCGCCGACGTCTTCTTCAACCTGCGCCAGCTGCTCAAGCAGCGCACCCCGGAGCTCGCCGCCATCGTCACGAGCGAGCACGGCAAGGTGCTCTCCGACGCCGCGGGCGAGATCGCGCGCGGGCTCGAGAACGTCGAGTTCGCGTCCGGCCTGCTGCACCTGCTGAAGGGCGAGCGCGACGAGCAGGTCTCGACCGGCGTGGATGTGCACTCCATCAAGCAGCCGGTGGGTGTGGTGGCCGCCATCACGCCGTTCAACTTCCCGGTCATGGTGCCGCTCTGGATGATCGCCTCGGCGATCGCCTGCGGCAACACGGTGGTGCTCAAGCCGTCCGAGCGCGACCCCTCCGCCTCGATCTTCATCGCCGATCTCTTCCGCGAGGCCGGCCTGCCCGACGGCGTGCTCAACGTCGTCAACGGCGACAAGGTGGCGGTCGACACCCTGCTCGACAGCCGCGACGTCAAGGCCATCAGCTTCGTCGGCTCGACCCCCATTGCCAAGTACATCTACGAGCGCGCTGCGGCGAACGGCAAGCGCGTGCAGGCCCTCGGCGGCGCGAAGAACCACATGATCGTGATGCCCGACGCCGATCTGGACGGCGCGGCCGACGCCGCGGTCTCGGCGGCCTACGGCTCGGCCGGCGAGCGCTGCATGGCCGTCTCCGTCGTGGTCGCCGTGGGCGGCGTGGGCGACGAGCTCGTGCAGAAGATCGCGGACCGCATGCGCGTGCTCACGATCGGCGACGGCACCGACCCGGCCTCCGAGATGGGGCCGCTCATCACCCGCGAGGCCAAGGAGCGCGTCGAGTCCTACGTCGCCGGAGCCGAGGCCGAGGGCGCGACCGTGGTCGTCGACGGCCGCGAGACGCAGTTCGAGGGAGACGGCTTCTTCACCGGCGTCTCGCTGCTCGATCACGTCAAGACCGACAGCAAGGTCTACCGCGAGGAGATCTTCGGCCCGGTGCTCGCGGTGGTGCGCGTCGACACCTACGAGGAGGGCGTGCAGCTGATCAACGAGCACCAGTTCGGCAACGGCACCGCCATCTTCACCCGCGACGGCGGCGTCGCCCGCCAGTTCGAGTTCGAGGTGGAGGCCGGCATGGTCGGCATCAACGTGCCGATCCCCGTGCCCGTCGGCTCGTTCTCCTTCGGCGGCTGGAAGGACTCGCTCTTCGGGGACGCGCACATCTACGGCCCCGAGTCGATCCACTTCTACACCCGTTCGAAGGTCGTGACCACCCGCTGGCCCAAGCCGGACCAGTCCAAGGTCGACCTCGGCTTCCCCAGCAACAGCTGATCCTTCTCCGTCGTCGGAGCGCGGCGCGGACACGCGTCCGCCCACCGAGCGGAGTCGGGACCCGGTGCCCCGGGTCCCGACTCCGCTCCGCTCAACCGGCCGGCAGGCCGCACAGATCCTCAATTCCGAGAGAGAATTACAGCATGACCGACTTCATCGACCTGAACGGCGCCGAGCAGAGCTTCGGCGACTCCGAAGCGCAGCGCGAGGTGCGCGAGAACGACCGCCAGTACGTCTTCCACTCGTGGTCGGCGCAGAACAAGATCGATCCGCTGCCCATCGCCAAGGGCGAGGGCGCGCGGTTCTGGGACTACGACGGCAACGAGTTCCTCGACTTCTCGTCGCAGCTCGTCAATCTGAACCTGGGGCATCAGCACCCGGGTCTCGTGCGGGCGATCCAGGATCAGGCTGGTCGTCTCGCGACCATCCAGCCGTCGATCGCGAACGACGTGCGCGGCGAGCTCGCGAAGCGCATCGTCGAGCACTCCTTCGAGGGCGCCCGCTCGGTGTTCTTCACCAACGGCGGCGCCGAGGCCAACGAGTACGCGGTGCGCATGGCGCGCCACCACACCGGGCGCCAGAAGGTGCTCGCGCGCTACCGCTCGTACCACGGCTCGACCGCGACCGCCATCACGGCCACGGGCGATCCCCGCCGCTGGGCGAACGGCGTGCTCGACGCGGGAGTCGTGCACTTCTTCGGTCCCTACCAGTACCGCTCCGAGTTCTTCTCCGAGAGTCCCGAGCAGGAGACCGAGCGTGCGCTCGCGCACCTCGAGCACACGATCCAGCTCGAGGGGCCCGACACGATCGCCGCGATCATCCTCGAGACGGTCACCGGCACCAACGGCGTGCTCGTGCCGACGCCCGGCTACCTGCCCGGCGTGCGCGCGCTCTGCGACAAGTACGGCATCGTGCTGATCGCCGACGAGGTCATGGTGGGCTTCGGCCGCACCGGGGAGTGGTTCGCCTACCAGGGCTTCGACGTGCGGCCCGACCTGGTGACCTTCGCGAAGGGCGTGAACTCGGGATACGTGCCCCTCGGCGGCGTCGTCATCTCCGAGGCGATCCACGAGACCTTCGGCGACCGCGCCTTCCCGGGCGGTCTCACCTACTCCGGCCACCCGCTCGCGTGCGCCGCGGGTGTCGCGACCTTCGACATCTTCGAGGACGAGCGGATCCTCGAGCGGGTGCGGGATCTCGGTTCGCGCGTCGTCGAACCGCGCCTGGCCGAGCTCGCCGCCAAGCATCGCTCGGTCGGCGAGTTCCGCGGCCTCGGGCTGTTCTGGGCGATGGATCTCGTGGTGGATCGTGAGACCCGCGAACCGCTCGTGCCCTACAACGCCGCGGGCGAGGCCGCAGCCCCGATGAACGCGGTGGTCGCCGCGTGCAAGGCCGGCGGGCTCTTCCCGTTCGTGCACTTCAACCGGCTGCAGATCGCCCCTCCGCTGATCATCGGCGAGGAGGATCTGGTGCGTGGCCTCGACATCATCGACGCGGCGCTCGACGTCGCGGACGGGTACTACACGGGGGCGTAGCCCGCTGCGCCGAGACCCGGCGGCCCAAGGGCCCTGATCCCGCACCCTCCGGTGCTCGGGATCGGGGCCCTTCGGCGTGTGCGGGAGATTCAGGGCACGTCGAAGCGGGAATCGCGGCCGGTCGCCGGAGAAGATGTCGGAGATGCGGCGGGCGAGCAGCAGGGCGTGAGTGCTCGCGCATCGCGGCGGCGATCGCCGCGGGTGACGTCATTCAGCGCATAGGCGGAATATGCATAGTGTCACGATGTATATGGTGCTATTATCTGATGACGTGAGCGAAGAGAAGGCGCTAAACGCATCGGAGAGCGATTTGATTGCGCTCGAGCTGACGCGGGTCGCCGGACGGTTCTCGCGAATCGCCGGTCGTGTGCCGGGGAATGCGTACTCGCTCATCGCCTGGCGCGTGCTCGCCGAGCTGGAGCAGTCCGGCCCGGCGCGCATCAGCGATCTCGCGCAGGGGCAGCGCGTGGCGCAGCCGTCCATGACCGGCCTCGTGCAGCGGCTGGAGAGTGAGGGGTGGGTGGCCCGGCGCCCCGATCCCTCCGACGGCAGGGCCACGCTCGTGAGTGCGACCGAGGACGGCCGTGCCGCCCTCGACGGCTACCGGAGGGCCGCGGCGGAGCGCGTGCGCCCGCACCTCTCCGCGCTCTCGGCCTTCGACCGCGCCACTCTCGCCCGCGCCGCCGAGCTCATGCAGCAGCTCAGCGAGCGGATCGAGGATCCGCGAGGCTGATCCGCGCACACCGCCCGGAAACCGACACGACCACCGAGGAGTCATCACGTCCACCGTCACCGAACCCCGACCCGACACCGGATCCATCCGCGTCGCCGCAGATCCCGCGGCGGCTGCGCGCGGGGAGACCGCGCCCGGCGTTCCCGCCGCGCCCCCCGCGGGAACGCGCACGCCGGCGCCGCGGGCGTCGATCCTGCGCCAGCCCACCGCGGTGTGGGCGATCGCCTTCGCCTGCGCCATCTCCTTCATGGGCATCGGCCTCGTCGATCCGATCCTGCCCGCGATCAGTCACGAGCTCGGGGCGTCCCCCGGACAGACCATGCTGCTCTTCACGAGCTACCTCTTCATCACGGGCATCGCGATGTTCTTCACGAGCTGGGTCTCCGGGCTCATCGGGGTCCGCTGGACGCTCGTGGCCGGTCTCGTGCTGATCGTGGTGTTCGCGGCGCTGGCGGGGGCCTCCGGCACGGTCGGCGAGATCATCGGCTTCCGCGCCGGCTGGGGTCTCGGCAACGCGCTCTTCATCTCCACCGCGCTCGCCGCGATCGTGGGTGCGGCGAGCGGCGGATCCCGCCAGGCGATCGTGCTCTACGAGGCCGCCCTGGGCATCGGCATGGCCGTGGGACCCCTCGTCGGCGGCGCGCTCGGATCCGTCTCCTGGCGCGGCCCGTTCTTCGGCACGGCCGCGCTGATGGCGATCGCGCTGCTGGCGATCCTGGTGCTGCTGCGCACCCCGACGGAGGACGCCGAGACGCGCAGGGCCGCGCGGGCGCACCGCCCCTCGATCCTCGCGAGCTTCCGCGCGCTCCGGCACCCGGCGCTGCTCTCGCTCGCGGCGGTGGCGGTCTTCTACAACTTCGGCTTCTTCGTGCTGCTCGCCTACAGCCCGTACCCCATGGAGGCCGCGGCGGCGGCTTCGGGTGTGCGGGAGTTCGGCGCCCATGAGCTGGGCCTCGTCTTCTTCGGCTGGGGCCTCGCACTCGCGATCACCTCGGTGCTGGTCGCGCCGATGCTCACCCGGCGCTTCGGACTGCGGCCCGTGCTCTTCACGATGCTGGGCGGGCTGGCGATCTGCCTCGCGCTCCTCGCGGTGCTCGTGGACTCGCTCCCGGGCCTCATCGCGGTGGTCGTGGCGAGCGGCCTGCTGCTCGGCGTGATGAACACCGCGCTGACGGAGGCCGTGATGGAGGCCACCGAACTGCCCCGCAACGTGGCTTCGTCCACCTACTCTGGCGTGCGCTTCATCGGGGGCGCGATCGCCCCGGCCGTCGCGGGACCCGTGGCGGCCGCCCTCGGCGCGCCGGCGCCGTACTGGCTCGGCGCGGCGTCGATCGCGGTCTCGATCGCGGTGCTGGCCTGCGCGGGCCGCTTCCTCGCCCACATCGGACGTCCGCACGAGAGCGCGCAGCAGGAGGCCGCCATCATCGGCGAGGGCGACGCGGCGTAGGAGCCTCCGTCGGTCCGTCGTCGGCGCGAAGGCGCGGTGGCGGCGGACCGACGGGGATCAGCGTCCGCCGGTGGCGAGGCGCATGAGGTCGGACTCGAGGTCGATGCCGAGCTCCGTGCCGCCGGCGCTGCCGTAGGAGTGCTGGTAGCTGCCCCAGGAATCGCCGCGCACCGCCGAGCGGAATCCGCCGGAGACGAGCGCGACGAGCTCGCCGGCCGCGCGCTCGATGCGCCTGCCGAAGTCGCCGCTGTTCCAGTCGTCGGGGGCCGCGAAGAGCGAGGTGGGCACCGTGATGGTGCGCAGGTACGCGAAGAGCCCGCGCAGCTGATCGTCGACCACGAGCGCGTGGCGCGCGCTGCCGGCCGTCGCAGCCAGGACCACCGGGGTGCCGATGAGCAGGTCGTTGTCGAGCACCTGGAAGAACGAGGTGAACAGTCCGCTCGGGCCGGCCTTGTAGACGGGCGTCGACACGACGAGGGCGTCGGCGTCGCGCAGGATGTCGCTCGCGCGCTGCAGCTCGGGGGAGACGTGCTGCGCGACCAGGGCGGTCGTGACGTCCCCGGCCAGGGCTCGGAGGTCGATGACGCGCACGCGCAGCTCGAAGCCGCGCTGCGCGGCGAGCGCCGCGGCCCGGTCGGCCACCCGCATCGCGAGCATGGTGGTGGTCGAGGGGTCGCTCGTGCCGGCGCTGACCACCGCGAGGGTGCGGGGCCCGGCGCCCTGCACCGGCTCGGAGTCCGCGTGCTGAATGTTTCCGTCGAATGGTGCGTTCATGTGCTGTCGTGCTTTCTGGAGAATCGATGGGGGGCCCTACTCTACGAGCTTGCGGCAGAGCCGCTGCAGCTCCCGCATCTCGTCCGGGGTGAACGCGGATCCGAGCTCGCGGCCCACGCTCTTCGCGTGGGCTCGGCCCACCTCGCGCTGCACGCGCGAGCCGTCCTCGGTGAGGGAGACGCGCACGGCGCGCCCGTCCTCCGCGTCGGCCTCCCGGTGCACGAGGCCGCGGCTCGCGAGCCGGTCGATCATGCGCGAGAGCGCGGGCTGGCTGAGCAGCACGCCGTCCTGGATCTCGCAGATCCGCATCGGATCCCCGCCCTTCGCGAGCGTGTAGAGCACGTCGTACTCGCGCATGTTGACCTCGCTCCACATCCCCTCCGCGGCGAAGATTCCCATGAGTGCGGCGTGCGCGGTCATCACCGCCTCCCAGGCCTCGTTGGCGAGCCTGATGTCGGTGCGTGTGTTCATGGTCGTTCCTTCTGCTTGCGATCTGGGTGCGGGCCGCGGTTCGCGGCCCGCACCGCCGACGGCCCTAGAGCCCGAAGGCCGCGCCGCTCTTCGTCGACGAATCGAGGTAGGGCGATCCGCCCGTCACGTTATCACCGCGGTTGGCCCGCGGACGCGGCTGGCGCGGCGGCTCGTCGCCGTACTTGGCCTGCACGAGCGACGCGTGCGTGGGGCTCTCGGGCACCTCGGGATCCCGATCCTTCGCCATCTCCCGGCGCAGCACCGGAATCACCTCCTCGCCCAGCAGGTCGAGCTGCTCGAGCACCGTCTTCAGGGGCAGACCCGCGTGGTCGACGAGGAACATCTGGCGCTGGTAGTCGCCGAAGACCTCGCGGAAGCCGAGGGTCTTGTCGATGACCTCCTGCGGGCTGCCGACCGTGAGCGGCGTCTGGCTGGTGAAGTCCTCGAGCCGGGGGCCGTGGCCGTAGACCGGGGCCTCGTCGAAGTACGGGCGGAAGCGATCCACCGCGTCCTGCGACTTCTTCGCGATGAACGCCTGGCCGCCGAGGCCGACGATCGCCTGCTTCTGCGTGCCGTGGCCGTAGTGCTCGTAGCGCTCGCGGTAGAAGCGCACGAGGCGCAGGAAGTGCTCGGACGGCGCGAAGAGGTGGTTCGCGAAGAAGCCGTCGCCGTAGTAGGCCGCCTGCTCGGCGATCTCCGGCGTGCGGATCGAGCCGTGCCACACGAACGGGGGCACGTCGTCGAGCGGGCGCGGGGTGCTCGTGAAGCCCTGCAGCGGGGTGCGGAAGTTGCCGTCGTAGTCGACGACGTCCTCGCGCCACAGCCGGTGCAGCAGGTTGTAGTTGTCGAGCGCGAGGGGGAGCGCGCTGCGGATGTCCTTGCCGAACCACGGGTAGACGGGCGCGGTGTTGCCGCGGCCGAGCATGAGGTCCATGCGGCCCTGCGCCAGGTGCTGCAGCATCGCGTACTCCTCGGCGATGCGCACGGGGTCGTTGGTCGTGATGAGCGTGGTGCTGGTGGAGAGCTTCAGCGTCTTCGTCTGGGCCGCGATGTAGGCGAGGAACGTGGTGGGGCTCGACGAGAAGAAGGGCGGGTTGTGGTGCTCGCCGATGGCGAAGACGTCGAGGCCCACCTCCTCGGCGTGCACGGCGATGCGGGCGAGCCCCTGGATGCGCTCGGCCTCGCTGGGGGTCTCGCCGCTGACCGGGTCCCGGGTCACGTCGCTGACCGAGAAGATCCCGAATTCCATGGTGTGCTCCGTTCTGCAGCGGGTGCTGTCGTTTCGCGTCTGGCGCCAATTATATGCGCTTGCATGTAAATAGAACACCCGCTTCCCGGATCTATTCCCCGGCCAGCCGCTCGAGGCGAAGCGGAGCTTCGCGCGGCGATGCCGCCGCCCGCGCCCCTGCGGGCGGGCGACGCGCGGAGCGCGGAGCGTGGGCCAGCCGCTCGAGGCGAAGCGGAGCTTCGCGCGGCGATGCCGCCGCCCTGCCGCGGTGGCGGCAGCGCGGATTGCGGGCCGACGCTTCGCGTCGCCCTTTGAGCAATCCGCGCCCCTGCGGGCGGGCGACGCGCTCCCGGGGTGCGGGGGCCGGCGCGGCTCGAGGGTGCGAGTTGACGGTTCGCCAGAAGAGTTTTAGACTGACTAGTCAGTATAAGAAACGGCGGAGGCGGCATCCGATCGAGGAGCCGCCCCGCATCCGAACGAGGAGAGTACGTGAGCACTGCGCAGATGGACCGCGCCGACGAGGCGGCGACCGAGGTCGTGGGGACCCCGCGTCGGCGCTCCGGCGGCAGCCGCTCGAGTGCGGTGGGCTCGCCGGGAGCGGAGACCGTCGGCGCCGCGGCGGCGAGCAGTGCAGGGGCAGTCGCAGCGGGAAGCGCCGCAGCCGCGGGCTCGACGTCGGCCGCCGCCGAACCGGCCGCCGCCGTCATCGAGCTGCGTGACGCCGAGGTGCGCGGATCCCGCGGCCCCGTCTTCGGCCCGCTCACCGTGCGCAGCGACCGGCCCGTCACCGTGGTGCAGGGATCCCGTGGCACCGGCCGCACCTCGCTGCTGCTCGCGATCGCGGGCCGCATGCGGCCGAGTGCGGGATCCCTCGTGACGCTCGGCGCGACGAAGCCCGCGGAGATCCGACGTCGCACCGGCATCGCCGGCTTCGCCGAGATCGATGCGCTCGAACCGGCCGTCACCCTCGGGGCCACGCTGCGCGAGCGCCTGGCGTGGGCCATGCCCTGGTACCGGCGCACACCCCGCATGACCCCCGTGCTGGCCGGCGAACTGCTCGGCGCAGCATTCGGGGAGTACGAGCAGCCGGATCCCGCGACGCCGGTGCGCGAGCTCACCCCGGCCGAGGAGATGCTCGTGCGCATCTCGCTCGCGCTCATCGAGGAACCCGAACTGCTCGCGATCGACGACTTCGACGCGCTGCGCGACCCCGCGGAACGCGCCCTCGTCGCAGGACGCCTGAACGACCTCGCCGCCCGGGGGATCCGGATCGCCCTCGCCACGAGCGATCCGGGCGATCTCGCCCTCTTCGCCGAGCACCGCCCGGCGCTCATCTCACTCTGACCGCCCACCCGGCGCGCAAAGGAACCACCATGTCACTGTTCACCCGCAGCACCGAGCTGAAGCGCTTCCGCGAGGGCGCGCTGCCCAAGGTCGCGCTCGTCGTGCTCCTCGTCATCCCGCTCATCTACGGCGCACTCTACCTCTGGGCGTTCTGGGCCCCGACCGACAATCTGAACCGGCTGCCCGTCGCCGTCGTCAACCTCGACGAGCCGGCCGAGAAGCCCGATGGCGATGTGCTCGCCGCGGGGGACGACGTGGTCGAGCAGCTCGAGGAGGGGCAGGACCTCGACTGGCGTCCGCTCGACGCCGCCGAGGCGGCGCAGGCGGTGGCAGACGGCGACGTCTACTTCTCCGTGACGATCCCGAGCGGCTTCTCGAGCGCGCTCGCAGGCCTCCAGGATGACCCGAGGGCCGGCGAGATCGAGGTCGTCTACAACGACAACAACTCCTTCCTCGCGTCGACGCTGGGCAAGCAGGCCATGGTGCAGCTGCGCGACGCCGTCGCCGAGACCGCGACGCGGACGGCCGCCGAGCAGGTGCTCGTGGGCGTCGAGAAGCTGAGCGACGGCACGCGCGACGCCGCGGAAGCGGCGGACCGCCTCGAATCGGGCACCGCTGCCGTCGCCGACGGCAGCGCCGGGCTGAGCGCGGGCCTGGGGGAGCTCGCGGATGGAACGGCCCAGCTGGTGGCCACGGCGCCCGAGCTCACGAGCGGCACGCACCGGCTCGCGGAGGGACTCGAGGGCGCGCGCGACGGCAGCGCGCGGCTCGCCGAGGGCAGCGGCTCGCTCGCCGCGGGCGCCGGCGAGGCCGCCGCGAAGTCGGGGGCGCTGCGCGACGGGCTCGGGCAGCTGGACGACGGCGCCGAGCAGGTGTCGAGCGGCACCGCGACGGTCGCCGACGGCACCCGGAAGATCTCAGACGGCGCCGCCGATCTCGCGACCGGCGCGACCGCCCTCTCCGACGGGATGACGGCGCTCTCGGGAGGACTCGGGCAGCTCGCGCAGGGGGCGAGCGCCCTGCACACCGGGGTCGCCGATCTGTCCACGGGAGCGGAGACGCTGAGCGGCGGTGCGGCGCAGGTGTCGGCCGGCGCCGCGAGCATCGCTCAGCTGGCCGCCGAGCATCCCGAGATGACACTGGCCCAGCTCGACGCCGCGCTGCAGTCCCAGGGCACCTCGATCCAGGCCCTCGCGGCCGGCGCGACCCAGCTGAGCACGGGCGCCTCGAGCCTGCACGAGGGCGCGGCGGCGGTCGCGGAGGGCGCGGCCGCGCTCGACACCTCGGCGCAGACCGCCTCCGACAGCTCCGTGCAGCTCGCGGACGGCGCGGGCCGGCTCGAGAGCGGGATCGCGCAGCTCAGCGGCAGCGCGGGCGACCTCGCGAAGGGGGCGGCGCAGGTCTCGGCCGGTGCCGACACGCTCCACGACAAGACCGGATCCGCCTACGCGGGCAGCGGCCGGCTCGCCGAGGGTCTCACCTCGCTGTCCAACGGCGCGCAGACAGTGGCCGACGGGAGCGGCGCGCTCGCGAGCGGCGTCGCCACCGCGTCCGAGGGTGCGGAGCGGCTCGCCGCCGGCTCCGGCCGGCTGGCGGAGGGCGCGGCGCGACTCGACGCGGGGGCGCAGCAGGCGAGCGAGAAGTCGGGAGAGCTCGCGACGGGCGCCGGCAAGGTCCACGACGGCGCCGGCACCTTCGCGGGCAGGCTCGCCGACGGCGCGGAGGAGGCACCCTCCTTTGCGCCCGGCCAGCGCGTCGGCATCGCCGAGACGATGGCCGCCCCGGTGCAGCTCGACGAGCACACCGAGAACGCGGTGCAGGGCTTCGGGGAGGGCTTCGCCCCGTTCTTCATCGCGCTCGCCTCCTTCGTCGGGGCGCTCATCACGTGGTTGATCCTCCGCCCGCTGCCCCGTCGCCCCCTGGCTTCGAACACCTCGGGCCTGCGCTCGGTGCTCACCGGCTTCTGGCCGGCCGCGCTCATCGGCGTGGGACAGGTGGCGATCATGATGCTCGTGCTGGTGTTCGGGATCGGCATGCGGCCGGCGCACTGGATGGGCATGGCGGCGTTCATGCTGCTCGTGACCCTCGCCTTCCTGGCGCTGCAGCAGATGTTCATCGCCCTGCTCGGCACCGCGACCGGTCGTGTGGTGAGTCTCGTGCTGCTCATGCTCATGCTGTCCTCGTCGGGCGGCACCTACCCGGTCGAGACCACGCCCGCGTTCTTCCAGGCGCTGCACCCGTTCATGCCGGCCTCGTACGTGGTCGACGGCCTGCGGCAGCTGATCGGCGGCGGTCTCGACGGGCGGTTCTGGATCTCGCTCGCGGTGATGCTCGCGGTGCTGGTCGGATCGCTCGCGATCAGCGCGGTGGCGGCGCGGCGCCAGAAGGTGTGGACGATCCAGCGGCTGCACCCCGAGCTCGCGATCTGAGCGGGGGAGGCGGGAGTCCCGTGATGAGGAATCGCGCAGGACGACCGGGTGCTGATGCGGCGTCGCGGCGGTGAGGAAGCAGCCACTCGGGACTCACTCCGCTGCACTCGGGCGGAGAATGCTCGGGGAGGGGCGCGCAGCGAGGGGAGCGGTAGGAGAGGATAGGACCATGGCACGGGTGAACACGAAGCGGCTCATCACCGAGGCGGCGGTGCGCGTCGCGGCGCAGCACGGGATCAGCGGCGCCTCGATGGATCAGATCGCCGAGGCCGCGGGCGTGGCCAAGGGCAGCCTCTACTACAACTTCGCCTCGAAGGACGCGATCTTCGAGGAGGTGATCCGCGACGGCTTCGAGCGGCTGGCGGCGGCGATCGATGCGGCGCGCGAGGGCGTGGAGCCGGACGAGGCTCCGCGGGCGGTCGCCGCGGCGACGCTCGAGACGCTGCGGAGCAACCTCGACCTCGCGAAGCTGATGGCCTCGGAGGTGTTCCGCACCGACCGCGCCTGGGCCGGTGCGATGGAGCTTGCCCGGTCCTCGGTGGTGGTGCGCTTCCGAGACGTGCTGCGCGACGCCGAGTCGGCGCGGGTCGGCTCCCGCGACGGTTCCTCGGATGCGGGCCGTGCCGCCGAGGAGATCACGGAGATCGCCGGGGCGGCGTTCTTCGGTGCGCTCGCCGGCGCCTGCCTCGACTGGCTGCTCTTCCGCCGGGACCAGCCGGTGGACCGGGTGCTCGACCAGGTGCTGCGCGCGATCTGAGCGCACCGCTCACCCGTTCGGACGGGGGTCCGTCACCTGCCTCATCAGGTGTGAATAAGGGCATGCTAATATTCATCCGATGAAAACGGAATCTGCGCCCCGCGCCGTGGTGGTCACCGGCGCCGCATCGGGCATCGGGCGTTCGGCGGCATTGCACCTGGCGGCGGCGGGATGCGCGGTGGCCGCGATGGACCGGGACGCGGATCGGCTCGCCGGCGTCGTCGCCGAGCTGGCGCGCGCCGGGTCCCCCGAAGCGCTGGCCCTGCCCGTCGACGTCTCCGAGGCCGCCGGGGTCGCGTCCGCGATGGGGCGCGCCGTAGAGGCGTTCGGACGCCTCGACGGGCTGGTCTCCGCGGCGGGCGTACTCGAACCGGGCGGTCTCGGCGACACGACGCGGGAGGCCTGGCAGCGGCACCTCGATGTCAACGTCACCGGTGTCTTCACCGTGCTGCAGGAGGCCGCTCCGCGGTTGCGGGACGGCGGGGCGATCGTGGTGGTGAGCTCGAACGCGGCGCACGTGCCGCGCACGGGCATGCTCGCCTACGCCGCCTCGAAGGCCGCCGCGTCGGCGCTGACGAGGTGCGCGGGCCTCGAGCTCGCCGCTCGGGGCGTCCGCTGCAACGTCGTCGAGCCGGGATCGACCGACACCCCGATGCAGCGCACGCTGTGGCCCGATCCCGAACTCGGCGCGCGGACCGCGATCCACGGCGACCCCGAGTCCTACCGGGTGGGGATCCCGCTCGGCAGGATCGGCGCCGCGGACGATGTCGCGGGCCTGGTCTGCTTCCTGCTCTCGGACGCCGCGCGCCACATCACGCTGCAGCGGATCACCGTCGACGGCGGGGCGTCGCTGTGAGCGCGGCACTGCCGTCGGCGCCGGTGCTCTTCGCGGGCGAGCGGACCGTCGCGGGATCGGCGAGGCGGACCTCGACCGGCAGCGGGGGCGAGTGGGCGTCCGAGATCGTCGGTGCGCTGCGGCCCGACGAGTGCGCGATCGCGGCCATCGCCTTCGAACCGCACGGACCGGCCGTCGCGCACGTGGTGAACCCCGCGCCGCTGCCCGAGCCGGCTTCGCCGAGCGGTCCGCCGGCCACGCACGAGATCATGGAGCGCCCGACTCCCGAGGAGTACACCGCGAACGTGCGCTTCGCCCTCGACCGGATCGATGCCGGAGCTCTGCAGAAGGTGGTGCTGGGACGCGGTGTCGAGGTGACCAGCACGCCGCCGCTGAGCCCGGTCGCGGTGCTGCGCGGGCTGCTGCGGGATCGCCCCGGCCGGTACGTCTTCGGTCTGCCGCTCGAGGGCGGCCCGGTGCCGGCGCAGCTGATCGGCGCGAGCCCGGAACTGCTGGTGCGGCGCAGCGGGAAGCGGCTGCTCAGCGTGCCGCTCGCCGGGTCCGTTCCGCGGGCGGCCGATCCCGAGGAGGACCGGCGGCGGGCCGAACTGCTGCAGCGGTCGGCGAAGGATCTCGCCGAGCACGCCTTCGTGGTCGACGAGATCGTGACCGCGCTCTCCCGCGTCTGCGTCGCGGTCGAGGCGGATGCGCGGCCCCGCCTCGTATCGACCGACACGCTCCACCACCTGGGCACTCGGATCAGCGCCGAGCTCGCCGTCCCCGACGACCGCGGCTTGAGCGCGCTGCATCTCGCGCAGCTGCTGCAGCCGACGCCCGCGGTCGGCGGGGTGCCGCGGTCGGCGGCGCTCGACGTGATCGCGCAGCTCGAGAGCGATCGCGGCCCGCTGACGGGAGCGGTCGGCTGGGTCGACGGCAGCGGCGACGGGGAGTTCGCGGTCACGATCCGCGCGGGGGTGCTCGACGGCGAGCGGCTGCGGCTGTACGCGGGCGCGGGCATCGTCGCGGGCTCGGATCCCGAATCGGAGTTGCGGGAGACGGGCGCGAAGCTCGCGACGATGCTGAAGGCGGTGGGGGTATGAGAAGTCGACCGGCGGCCGTACGGGGGTGGCCGGCCGAGTTCCGGCACCACTACCGGCGGCTCGGATACTGGACCGACGAGACGTTCGCGGAGTTCGTCGAGGAGCGCACCGCTCGTTTCGCGGACCGGCAGGCCCTGGTGGGCCCCGACAGCGGCGGCGATGAGCGCAGGTGGAGCTACGCCGAGCTGCGCGGACGGGCCCTCGCGGCCGCGGCGCGCTTCTCCGCGATCGGGGTGCGCCCCGGCGACCGGGTGGTGGTGGCGCTGCCGAACATCGTCGAGTACCTCGAGGCGGTGCTCGGGCTGTTCCGCATGGGCGCGCTGCCGGTCTTCGCGCTGCCGACGCATCGCGAGGTCGAGCTGGCGCAGTTCTGCGAGCTCGCGGACGCGGCGGCCCTCGTCGTCTCGGCCGGCGCGGACCGGGCGGATCACGCAGCGCTGTACGCGGCGGTGTGCGAACGCCTGCGACCGAGCGGCGTGGCGCCTCCGGTGCTGGTCGACGTGAACGGATGGCGCGACGAGCCGGGGGGTCCCGCGGGCGCCGTCGACGGTGCCCCGCTGCCCGCCGCGAACTCCGAGGACATCGCATTCCTGCAGCTCTCGGGCGGCACGACCGGAGTGTCGAAGCTGATCCCGCGCACGCACGCCGACTACTTGTACTCGGTGCGGTCGAGCGCCGAGATCTGCGGCGTCGACGAATCGACGCGCATGCTGGTCGCGCTGCCGGCGGCGCACAACTTCCCGATGAGCTCTCCGGGGATCCTCGGCGTGCTGCACCGGGGCGGCACCGTGGTGCTCGCGGGCGACCCGAGCCCGAGGACGGCCTTCCGCCTCATCGCCGAGCACGGGGTGACCACCGCGGCGCTCGTACCGCCGCTCGCCCAGGCCTGGATCTCTGCGGCGCAGCGCCGCGGCCCGGACCTCTCGACGCTCGAGACCCTGCAGGTCGGCGGGGCGAGGCTGTCCGACGCCGTCGCGCCGGAGGTGCGCCGGGTGCTCGGAGCACGGCTGCAGCAGGTCTTCGGCATGGCCGAGGGCCTGGTCAACTACACCCGCTCCGAGGATGCCGACGAGCTCGTGCTCACCACGCAGGGGCGCCCGATCAGCCCGCACGACGAGCTCCGCATCGTCGACGCGGAGGACCACGACGTGGCCGATGGGGAGGAGGGCCGGCTGCTGGTGCGCGGGCCCTACACCATCCGCGGCTACTACCGTTCGCCCCGGGCCGACGCCGAGTCGTTCACGGAGGACGGCTTCTACCGTACGGGCGATCTGGTACGCCGCCTGCCGAGCGGGCACCTCGTGGTCACCGGGCGCGACAAGGACCAGGTGAACCGCGGCGGAGAGAAGGTCTCGATCGAGGAGGTCGAGGGCGTCGCCCTCGCGCACTTCGCGGTGCGCGATGCGGTCGTGATCGGGGTGCCCGATCCCTATCTGGGCGAGCGCGTGGTGCTCGTCGTCCAGCCCGAGCGGGCGGGGGAGCAGCCCGATGTCATCGCACACCTCCGCACGACGGGCCTCGCCTCCTACAAGATCCCCGACCGCGTGATCTTCCTCGACACCCTCCCCGCCACCCACGTCGGCAAGAACAGCCGCCGAGAGCTGCGCCGCCTGCTCTCGCAGAGCCTGAAGGAAACAGCATGAGCCTCCCCGCAACGATCGACTACGCTCCGCCGATCGCGCCCCTGCCGGTCAGCCGCGCCGACTGGCGGCTCGATGCGGCGCGGACGGCGGTGCTCGTCCACGACCTGCAGCACTACTTCCTGCGTCCATACGCGGAGAACTGCGAGGCCCTGCGCTCGGTCCTCGCGGCGACGGCGGCGATCGTCGAGGCGGCGCGTCGGATCGGCGCGCCGGTGTTCTACACCGCGCAGCAGGGCGACCAGGATCCGGGCGAGCGCGGTCTGCAGCGCGATCTCTGGGGGCCGGGCATGCGCGGGATCCCCGAGCACACCTCGATCGTCGCCGAGGTCGCGCCGCAGCCCGGCGACATCGTGCTGACGAAGCACCGCTACAGCGCCTTCGCGCGGAGCGACCTGGCCGAGCGACTGCTGGGGGCGGGCCGGGACCAGCTCATCATCACCGGGGTGTACGCGCACATCGGCATCACCGCGACGGCGCTCGAAGCGTTCCAGCGCGAGATCCAGCCGTTCGTCGTGGCCGACGGGGTCGCCGACTTCGGCGCGGAGCAGCATCGGAACGCACTCGCGCAGATCGCCGCGTGCTGCGGCGTGGTGGTCCCCGCGGACGAGGTGCTGGCCGGGCTGCGCGCCGCCCCGCCGATCGAGTGCGCGGAGGGAGCCGGCGTCGATTCCGGCGTCGCGTCGGACAGGCCGCCGCACGGCGACCGCCTGATCCGCACCGCCATGCGGGGGCTCATCGACGAACCGCAGCTGGATGCGGCGTTCGCGGCGCCCGATGCCGACCTCTTCGAACTCGGTCTGGACTCGCTGCGGGCCTTCGAGTTCCTCGACGTGCTGGCGGACGCCGGTGTGGACATCGACTTCGGGGAGTTCGTGCGCACGCCGACGGTGAACTGGCTGCGCCGGCGGACCGTCGTGGAAGCGGGCTGAGCACGGTGCCGGGCAGCGCGTCCGCCTGGCTGCCGCTGACGCCGGCGCAGCAGGGCCTGTTCTTCGCGCAGCAGCTCGACCCCGGGAGCCCCGCCTGCACGACGGCGGAGGTCGTCGAACTGCACGGCGAGATCGACGCGGACCGCCTGGCTGCCGCGATCGAGCGAGCGTACGACGAGTTCGAGCAGCTCCGGACCGAGTTCCGGCTGACCGCGGAGGGTCCCGTTCAGCGGGTGCGGGAGGCGGGTGCGGTGCATCTCGAGCTCGCCGAAGCCGACACCCCCGAGGCCGCCGACGCGATGATCGAGGCCGCCCTGGAGCGTCCGCTGGACCTGCTCGACGGCGAGACCACGCGCACGGGGCTGATCCGGCTGCCGGGCTCGCGCACGTGGTGGTGGCACGCCGCGCACCACGTCGTCTGCGACGGCTACGCGGCGCAGCTGCTGCTGCGCCGGATCGCCGAGCTCTTCGACGCGGGCGAGGCTCCCGGCGAGACGCGGGAGCGGATCCCGCTCGCCGCCCTCGTCGCGGAGGACCATCGGGCCCACGGGTCCGAGGCGTTCTGGGACGAGCGGCTCGCGCGCATGGCGGGGCAGGCTTCGCTCGCGGGCCGCACGCTGCAGCCGGCGCACCGCGCGCTCCGCCGCGAGATCGATCTGGACGAGGAGCTGCAGCGCCGGATCGCGGCGGGGGCCCGGGCGCTGGGCTGCGGCTGGACCGACCTCGTGATCGCGGCCGCGGGAAGCTACGTCGCGAGGTACGCGGGCCTCGACTCCGCCCGGATCGGCCTCCCGCTCATGAACCGGACGCTGCCCGGGATCGGCGCCCTGCGCAGCGCGCGCACCGTGTGCACGGCGATGAACGTGCTGCCCGCCGTGATCCCGGGCACGGGAACCGTGCACGAGGTGCTCGCCGCGTGCCGCGCCGAACAGGAGGCGCTGCGCCTGCACCCTTTCGAGCGCCAGGAGCGGCTGGCCCGCCGGCTCGCGCGACGGACGGGGCTCGACCTCTTCGGCATGCAGGTGAACCTCGTCCCGTTCGAGCTCGAACTGTCCCTCGGACCCGCCGTCGGCACGGTGCGCAACATCACGGCGGGGCCCGTCGAGGACCTGACCCTCACGGTGCGCGGCGCACCCGGACGGGGCCGGCGCGTGCGGCTCGAGCTCGACGCGCACCCGGACCTGTACGACGCGGCGTCGCTCGACCTGCACCTCGCGCGCCTGCGGCACTGGATCGACGTCTGGGCGACGAGCGATGGGCCGGCGCGCGTCGCCGATCTCCAGCTGCTGCCCGACGACGAGTTCGCGTATGTCACGGCCGGCTGCAACGACACGCATGTCGGCCGGAGCCCCGCCACCCTCGGCCGCCGCTTCGTCGACCGGGCGGGGCTCGTCCCGGAGACCGTCGCCCTGCGCAGCGGAGGGGAGAGCCGCAGCTACGCGGAGCTGCTCGAGGGGGCGCGCCGCATCGCCGGCGGTCTGCGGGCGCGCGGGGTCGGAGCGGGGGACGTGGTGGGGGTCCGCCTGCCGCGCGGATTCGAGCTGTTCGAGGCGGTGCACGCGGTCGCGCTGCTGGGTGCGGTGTACCTGCCGCTCGACCCGGAGCTGCCGCAGACCAGGATCGCGATGATGCTCGAGGACGCCGCGGCCGCCGCGGTCATCGACGATGTCGGATCGCTGCGCGCGGAAGAGCCGTGGCGCGGCGACCCGCCGGATGACGTCGATGCCGCGGCCTACCTCATCTTCACCTCCGGGTCGACCGGCCGTCCCAAGGGCGTGCTCGTCTCGCACCGGGCCATCGACAACCGTCTCGCCTGGATGCAGCACCGCTTCGGGCTGGGCCCCGGGGAACGTGTGCTGCACAAGACGCCGATCTCGTTCGACGTGTCGATCTGGGAGCTGTTCTGGCCGCTGCAGGCCGGGGGCGCGGTAGTGATCGCCGCGCCTGGAGAGCACCGGGATCCGCGCGCGCTGGCCCGCACGATCGTCGCCGAGGGGGTGGGCGTGCTGCACTTCGTGCCCTCGATGCTGCGCGCCTTCCTGGCCGACGAGCGCAGCCGGGGGATCATCGCCGCTGAGCATTCCGAGGCCGCCGCGAGGGGTGCGAGAGGCCCGGTGCGAGCGGTCGTGATGAGCGGCGAGGCGCTCGCCGCCGACCTCGTCGCCGGATCGGAGGAGTGCTTCGGCGTGCGCCCGACGAACCTCTACGGTCCCACCGAGGCCGCGGTCGACGTGACCGCCTGGGAGTGCGGCGAGACCGAGACCGCGGCGGGCGCGGGAGTGCCCATCGGGCGACCGGTCTGGAACACCTCGTGCCTGGTTCTGGACGCTCGGATGCGCCCCGTGCCGGTCGGCGCCGTCGGAGAGCTGTGGCTGGGCGGGGAGCAGCTCGCCATCGGCTACGCCGGCCGGCCCGAGCTGACGGCCGAGCGCTTCGTGGAGACCTCTTGGGGGCGCCTCTACCGCACCGGAGATCTCGCGAGCCGGAGACCGGACGGCGCGCTGCTCTACGCCGGCCGCACCGACGACCAGGTGAAGGTGCGCGGCCAGCGCGTCGAACTCGGCGAGATCGAGGCCGCGCTGGGAGGGGCGGCGGGCGTGACGGGACTCGTCGCCGGGCTCGCGGACGACCGGCTCGTCGTGTGGTTCGCTGCGGCGCGAGCCGCCGACGACGCGGAGGGCGAACTGCGACGGGTCGCCGAGGCCGTGCTGCCGTCGGCGTTCGTGCCGAGCCGGTGGATCCCGGTGCCGGGGATTCCGCTCAGCAGCAGCGGCAAGGCCGACCGGCGGCGGCTGCTCGCGGAGCATCCGCCTCCCGCCGTCGCCGAGGCGGGCACGGGTCCGCGGGGTCTCCTGGAGCAGCGGATCGCGGGAATCGTCGCGGAGACGCTCGAGCTGCCCGCCGCGCCGGTCGACGCGAGCTTCTTCGACCTCGGCGGCGATTCCCTCTCGGCGCTGCGGCTGCTCGGTCGGCTGGAGCAGGATCTCGGATGCGAACTCGGCCTGGCGGAGATCTTCGCCCACCCGACCGCCGCTGGGCTCGCCGCGCGTCTCGACCGTGCGGGTGGGTCCGGCGGCGGCGATGCGCCGGACGGCGCCGCGGATCTCGCCGAGGTGCTCACCCTGCGCGCCGGAGCGGAGGACATCCCCCCGCTCGTCCTGCTCCCGCCGGCCGGCGGGCTGGGCTGGTGCTATACGAGCCTGCTCGCCGGGCTGCCGCGTTCGCAGCCGGTGCACGTGATCCAGGCTCCCGGCCTGGGCCGCGGAGCGCCCGAACCCGTGGCAGACCTGGCCGCACTCGCGCGCCGGCAGCTGACGGCCGTCCGCGGAGTGGTCGGCGGCGGTGCGTTCCACGTCGCCGGGTGGTCGCTGGGCGGGATGGCCGCGCACGCCGTCGCGGCGCTGGCGCGCAACGAGGGGCAGCGAGTGGGGGCGGTGGTGCTGCTCGACGCGTACCCCGCCGAGCAGTGGCAGCATCTCGCCGAGCCGACCGAGTCGGAGGCGCTCGTCGGCGTGCTGCGGCTCGGCGGCCTGGACGAGACCGACCCGCGCGAGGCCGAGCACCTGGAGCGGGACGCGGTCGTGGAACGACTGCGGCGCTCCGGCAGCGCGCTCGCCGCGCTGCCGCCGGCGCTGCTGAACGGCTGCGTCGCGAGTGTGATCGAGGCGACGAGGATCGTGCGCACCGCGCCCCCGGTTCGCCTGCCCGGCGGGCTCACCGTGATCACCGCTGCGGCTCCCCGGAGCGAGACCCATCTCGACGCGGATGGCTGGCGCGCGCACGTCGCCGGAGAGGTGCGCATCGTGCCCGTCGGAGTCTCGCACGCCGAGCTCGTGCGCCGCCCGGCCTCCGGGCGCGTGGCGTCCGTGATCGCCGACGAGATCGCCGCGGCGCGGGAGAGATGGAGCGCGGGCCGGCGCGCAGCGGCGGATCGTGCCCGGGCGGCGGTCTCGTGACGGTCGTCCGCTTCCTCGAGGTGCCCGATCCTCGCACCGGGACCGGGACCGGGACCGGGACCGGTCCTCCGCCCCGCTGGATGACCGCGGCGGAGGAGGCGCGCCGAAGCCGCATCGTGCGCGCAGCCGATCGAGCGGCCTACGACGCGGCGCACCTGCTCGTGCGGGAGTGCGCCGGAGAACTGCTCGAGTGCGAGGCGGGGGAGCTCGTCCTGGCGCAGCGTTGCCGGACCTGCGGCAGCGACGCCCACGGTGCGCCGCGGATCGAGGGTGCAGCGGTGCACGTGAGCCTCAGCCACACCCGGGGCTGCGTCGCGGCCATCGCGTCGCGGTCCCGCTGCGGCATCGACGTCGAGCGCGCCGGAGCGACGGTGCTCCGCCGGGTGCTCACCGACGACGAGGCGAGGTGGGTGCATGCGCAGCGGACTCCCGGCGACGCCTTCGCGATGCTGTGGACCCGCAAGGAGGCGCTCGTCAAAGCCGGACTGGGCACGCTCGACCGCGTCCACCTGATCGAGGCTCTGCGCCCGCTGGCCGGAGCGCGGATCGGCGAGTGGCGCGGCCGCGCCGGCGGGGTCTACGGCGCCTGGTGCGTGCGCGAGGAGCGACCGAGCGCGACGAGACCCTCCGGCAGTGCACCCCGCCACCAGGCGTAGTCGTGCCCGCCGGCGTACTCGACGCATTCCGCGTCGATGCCGACGGCGGTCATGCGCCGGTGCAGTGCGCGGTGCGGCTCGAGCAGCATCCACTCGTGCGTGCCCACTTCCAGCCGGAAGCGCGTCTCGGCATCCGTCGCGCTCCCCGGGATGCGCTCGAGCGTCCGCTCGCCGAGCCAGAGCGAGGCGGACTGGGAGAGGACCATCCCGAAGGCGTCGGGGCGTTCGAGCCCGCAGCGCAGAGCCACGACCCCGCCGAGGCTCTGCCCGGCCACTCCGCAGAGTCCGGCGGGCGCGGGAGCGTCCAGGAGCCGGCGCGCCCAGGGCAGGTAGCCGTCGGCGAGTTCGTCGACGAAGGATGACCCGCCGCCCAGCGTGTCCCAGCGGTGCTCGACCCCGCCGGAATCCACGAGGATCGCGCTGAGGGGCGGTGCCTCACCCGCTCGGATCATCGCCTCGAGCGTCGCGCCGAGATCGAACTGCTCGGCCCAGACCTCGCCGTCGAGGATCACCCACAGCGGGCGCGGGCCCGTGCCGTGGTCGAAGACCCAGCAGCGGCGGCCGTCGGGCCCGGTCGCGGTGCGCAGCGCGGTCGGGCCGACATCATCGCGGGCGGGCGGGCGGAGCCAGCGCTGGGGCGGAGCGGCGGGCCCCTCGGCCACGGAGAGCGAGTGGCCGGAGCGGTTCGGGCAGCGCTGCGGGTTGCGCGGATCGGGGTGCGCGCGCTGGAAGAGCGCGCGCAGCGTGATCGGCTCGGGGCTGCGCCAGGGGGCGGGGTCGGGGCCCTGGTGCACCAGGAATCCGTAGGAGCCCCGCCACTCCGGTTCGAGCGCGTACGAGAGGTGCCAGATGTCGGTGCCGGGCAGCCGCTCCAGCTCGGAGTGGGCGAGGTCGGTGCCGTCGGCGAGCCGGTTCACGAGCAGCAGAACGCCGTGGGCGCTCGGCGAGCGGTACAGGAAGGTGAGGATCGGCCGGCCCGCCGCGTCGCGCTCGAGCAGCGGCGAGCGCGCGCCGGGACCGGCCCAGAACTCCTCGACGGCGTGATCGAGCCGCGGATCCCCGGCGACCGCATCCGACCCCGGGCGCGCCGCGCGGAATCGGGTTCCGAGTTCGGCGAGCAGTGGGCTCGCGCAGCGGGGCGCCGGGGCCGGCCGGGGGATGCGCGGCGGGCGGCGGCCGTCGCCGGCCCCGGGTGCGGTGCTGCACGGTGCGTCGTGCTCCGGCTGCGTGGCGACCATCGGTTCGTCGGCTCCCCTCGCGCGAGCACGTTCCAGGCCCGCGTTGAACATCAGATGTATGTATGTATATCCTTATTCTGACCTGATGTGAGAGAGAAGTCGATTCTCCGCCGCTCGCCGCTCGTCCCGCACGAGGCACCGAGTCGCAGGACGAGCAGCGCCTGCCGGCGGGTCTCGGAGGCGTGAAGAAGGGGTATCCGGTATGCGATTCAGCGCCCGTGCACGACTGGGGGCGATCGCACTCCTGGCGGCGCTGATCCTGAGCGGCTGCGCTGCCGGTGACCCGGCTTCGCCCGGCACGGCGACGGACGCGGACGGCCCCACGGCGCACGGCCTGGCGGTGGGCGAGGAGGGGATCGCCGACGGCGTACCCGGCCTCGAGGACGGCACGCCCATCCGGGTGATCGAGGATGTCAAGCACGAGGCGGTGGCGGTTCCCGTCGAACCGCAGCGGGTCGTCACGCTCAGCGAACCGACGCTCGACGGCGCCCTGGCGCTCGGCGTGACCCCGGTCGGCTCGGTCAACGGACGCGGGCAGACCACGATGCCCAACTACCTGCTCGATCGCGCGGAGGGCATCCCCGCGGTCGGAACGGTGGCGCAGTTCAACTTCGAGGCCATCGCCGAGCTGAAGCCCGACCTGATCCTCACCTACGCCTCCGGCGGCAACAACGCCGAGTCGGTGGCCATCATGGAGCGGATCGCTCCCGTGTACTTCGTCGGCTACGCGGGCGCCGAGTGGAAGACGACCTTCCGCAACGTCGCGAACGCGCTCAACCTGCAGGAGGACGCGGAGCGGATCCTCGCCGATCTCGACGAGCATGCGGCGGAGGTGGAGGATCGCCTCTCCGACGCGGGGTACGAGGACAAGACCTTCTCGATCGTGCGCTGGCAGGGCTCGAACGCCTCCCTCATCCTCAAGGAGCTGCCGCCGGGCATGGCACTCGAGGCGATCGGGCTGGCCCGTCCGCCGGCCCAGGACAAGGAGGGGCGCGGGCACTCCGAGCCGATCTCGCTCGAGAACCTCGACGACGCCGACGCCGACTACATGTTCTTCGGCACGCTCGGCGGGTCGAGCGTCGGCAACCCGGTCGCGGGCGGCACCGCCGACCTCTCCGGCGCCGAGCAGGCCTATGCGGAGGCGCAGGGGGTTCCCGGCTTCACCCGTCTCAAGGCCTATCGCGACGGGAACGTGATCCTCGTCGACGGCTCGCTCTGGACCTCGACCGGGGGGCCGTTGCTCATGCGCGGGATCATCGACGCGGTAGAGGAAGCGCTGCTGTGAGCGTTCGACGCCTGATCGCCGTGAAGCCCGCGCTCACCGCGCTGCTGGTCCTCGGTCTCGTCGCGGGGATGGTCCCCGCGGCGCATGCGAACGCCGATCCGGTCGCCGACCCGGTCGACACGTCGGTGGAGCAGCCGGTCGCCGAGACCGAGGAATCGCAGGCCCCGGCCGACGACGCGGCGGCTCCGAACGACGCCGCCGCGCCCCCTCCGGCGGTGACGGTGCAGCCCCAGAACGTCGAGGCCGCGGCGGGCGCCGAGGCGGCGCTCGTGGTCGTCGCCGCGAACGCCGCCTCCTATCACTGGGAGCGGCTCGGCGAGCACGGAGACCCCGCCGACCCCGCGGCGTGGACGGAGCTCGACGCGGTCGGGCAGCCGAGCGCGCTCACCGAGCGCCTGGTGTTCGCCGCGGCGGAGCCCGGGCACTCCGGCACCTACCGCGTGCGTCTCACCGGGGCGGACGGGGCATCGGTGCATTCGGATCCGGCGCAGCTGCTGGTCGCGGATGCGACGGAGGCCGAGGAGTCCGTGGACCCGCAGGTCCCGGGAGCGGACGACGGCGACGGCGCAGACGCGCCCGCCAACGATGCGCCGGTCGCCCGGCAGCCGGAGAGCCGTCTCGCCGCGGCCGCGGCGGCGCTCACCGTGGTCGAGCAGCCGCAGCCCGTCAGCGCGGCTCAGGGCGCCAGCGTGCGGCTCTCGGCGCAGGTGAGCGGCGGGGCCGATCCGGTCGCCGTGCAGTGGCAGCGCAGCACGACGCTGAGCGCGTCGAGCGTCCCCACGGGCTGGACCGCCAGCGGACTCGACCGGGCCACGACGCCCACGTTCACCTTCAGCGCTGGGAGCAGCCCTCATCAGGGGAACCGCTGGTACCGGGCCGTCTTCACGGACGCCGACGGAGTCCAGGTGATCACCGACGCCGTGAAGCTCACGATCGTGCCCGCTCCGGTCGTCACGACGCAGCCGAGCGGCAGCACGGTGCGGGAGGGCGGGACGGCCGTGTTCACGGCGACGGCATCGGGCGACGGGATCGCGGTGCAGTGGCAGAGCACCGCGGCGGCACTCGCCGACGGCGAGGCCGATGACGACACCTGGGCCGACGTGGCCGGGGCGACGTCCGAGACGCTGACCATCGCGAACGCCGCCCTCTCCGGCCACGGCACCTTCTACCGCGCGGTGTTCACGAACGACGCCGGCTCGACGGCCAGCCGTCCCGCGCAGCTGCGGCTCTTCGAACGCCTCGACACGAACTCGCCGGTCTCGGTGGCCGGCGAGTCGTACGGCCCGGTCGGGTTCCCGCAGCAGTCGTTCTCGGTCTCGGCGCCGAATGCGATCGTGGCGGGCGAGAAGATCGTGATCACGGGCGAGGGGTACCTGCACACCGACGGCCGGCGCGGCTCCGTCGTCAACTTCATGCTCGACGCGGCCTACTCCGGCGATCCGGCGACGCTCGAGAGCACGCGCACGATCACCAATCCGGCCACGGGCGAGACCTTCGACGATCCGCGGTCCCACGGCATGGTGCAGGCCGATGCGAGCGGCCGCTGGCGCATGGAGATCCCCTGGCCCGATCATACGAACACCACGCAGACCCGGGAGTTCTTCGCGCAGAACTGGGGAGCGGGCAGCCAGCACATCGTGCGCATCCTGAGCGGCTCGCAGCTGCAGGGCGACTACCAGCGCGGTATCTCCGTGCGCTTCACCGTGGTCGACGCGCCGACCGCGCCGGCCGCGGCCCCGGAGATCACGCTGCAGCCGGGCGACGTCTCCGCCGTCGCGGGGGAGTCCGCCGTCTTCACCGCTTCGGCCTCGGGCATTCCGGCGCCGGAGGTGCAGTGGCAGTCGCTGACGCCCGGCGGCGATTGGCGCGACATCCCGGGAGCGCGCGACCGCGAGCTGACGGTGCGTGAGGTGAAGACGACGATGTCCGGCACGCAGTACCGCGCGGTGTTCTCGAACCCGGCGGGACGGGCGACCACTCGCGCCGCCGAGCTGGCCGTCGCCGCCAGCGAGGTCGGGGTGAGGACCCACCCGGCGTCGCAGAGCGCGGAGGCCGGAGAGCGGGCGCGTTTCGTCGCGGAGGCCACCGGAGCGGAGATCGTCACCCGCTGGGAGCGCAGCAGCGACGGCGAGGAGTGGGAGACCATCCGGGGCGCGAACGATGCCGTGCTCGTGCTCGAGGGCGTCACGGCGACCGACGCGGCCTGGCGGTACCGGGCGCGCTTCAGCAACCCGGGCAACCCGGACGGCGTGACCACGAACCCGGCGACGCTGACGGTGACGCCGCGCGAGAACGTGCGCGAGTACTGCGGCGCGTCGTACGGGCCCGCCGGGTACGAGGGGGCGCCGTTCTGCTTCTCCGGGCCGGAGAAGGTCGTCGTGGGCGAGGACATCGTGATCAGCGGGACGAGCGGCTATCGCGCGACCGACGGGCGCACCGGATCGGTGGTCAACTTCTTCCTCGACGCGCTCTACTCCGGCGACCCGAACACGGTCTACGTGAAGCAGCCGGTCGAGCACCCCGTCACCGGCGACCCGGTCGATGACCGCCGCACCCATGCCATGGTCCAGGCGCGTTCGGACGGCACCTGGACGGCGACCATCCCGTGGCCGACCGTGCAGACGGTGTCGAAGACCCAGGACGGCCGCGGCGGCTTCTCTCAGCAGGAGCTCGCACAGCGCTTCGCGCCGGGGACCACTCACGCGGTCCGGATGCTCTCGGGATCGCTGCTCGGCAAACCGACCGACGTGCAGCGCGGAGCGACCCTGTTCTTCACGGTCGTGGAGGATCCGAGCGATCCGATCGAGGTGCGGAAGCCGATCTACCCCCATGAGACCTACGCGTCGCCGGGTCAGGACGACACCGCGTTCGCGTGGGTGCCGACCACCGCGGATTCGGGCGCCAGCTTCCCGCTCACCGGAACGGGGTGGCTGACCAAGGACGGGCGGGCGGGATCCGTCGTCGACATCAGACTCCAGGATCAGAACGGGGCCCACTACCGCCACGCCGGCACGGCGGCCGATCCGCATCCCGTGGCCGCCGACCCGACCGTGTGGCAGCGGGTTCACGTGCGCGCGGCCGGGGTGCTCTCCACCAGGATCGAGCTGCCCGCGAAGGCGCGCGCCGGGAGCTACGTGTCCGTGCGGCTGACCACGCACGACGACGGGACCGCCCTCGGCGATGTGGAGCGCGACTGGACGTCGCAGCCCATCACCGTGGACGGCCTGCCGTACTCGCCGCCGGTCACGAAGGGGTGCACGGCGGAGCCGGCCGAGGCCAGCTACCGGCTCGCCCCCGGCATGCAGGTGCCGGCCGCGAAGATCGGCGGCAGCATCCGGCTCACCGGCCAGAACTGGTGCAACTCGGTGACGGGCAAGGGCTCCTACATCGCCATCAAGATCAACGACGGCGCATACTCCCACAAGGGCAGCGCGGTGGCGCGGGTGTTCAACGCGGCGGCCGGCAAGGAGAGCGGCGTCTGCCGAGCGGATGTCTGCCGGAGCAACAAGACGATCTGGTACGTGATCGAGGCCGATGACGACGGCAGCTTCGACGTGAACGTCCCGGTGCCGACGCGGGGCAACACCAACCCGGGGTTCGCCGAAGGGTCGTACACCCTGCGGATCATGACCGGAACGCTCGCGGGGGATCCGTACTACGGCGGCAAGCGGGAGGCCTCGCGCACGCTGCAGAGCCCCGAGTTCACGGTGGTCTGCGAGACCTGCGACACCACGAACGCGAAGCCGGGCAAGCCGACCGCGCCGCCGAAACCGCTGCACGCCGGGCAGGACCTCACCGCGGGTGTCCGCGGTGGGGTGCAGCTGGAGCAGCAGGCCGACCGGTGGCTCGTGACGGTGCCGAAGGGCAAGCCGGGCGACTGGGTGTACGTGAACGTCTACGACGGCACGAGCCCTCGCTTTCCCTGGAAGACCGAGTGGTTCGAGCTCGATGCGAAGCGCCGGGCGGTGCTGCCGCTGGACGGGGTGCAGCTGCCCGCCGGCACGAACAAGCTCTCGGTGCAGGATCGCACCGGCGGGCTGCTCGGGTGGACGCGCGCCACCGTCGCGGCGGCGGAGAAACCGGCGACGAACTCCGGAGGCTCGAAGAACGGCACCCGTACCGTGCCGGCTGGCGTGCGCTTCGCGACGAGCGCCGTGCAGGCGAGCACACCCAAGCCCGGCGGCGTGCCGGAGCAGCCCGTCGACGCCTACGAGGATCTCGTGCGCGCGAACGCCGGCGACCTGACCGCCGCGGAGCGGGACGGCGGGCTCGAGGTGACGTTCCCCGAGTCCGTGCACGGGAAGTGGGTGTTCCTCTTCCTGTACACGGAAAGCGGCAGAGTCGTGCCGGTCGACTGGGTGCGCGTCGGTGGGGACGGTACGGTGATGCTCGACATCGAGCAGTTGCCGAGCGGGGGGAACCGACTCGCCTTCGTGGGCGAGGACGGCGAGCTGATCGGCTGGGTGGCCGCGGACGGCGGGGAGCGGGGAGCATCCGGCGGTTCCGCGGCGGCGGGAGTCCCGGCGGTCGCCGGTCCGGCCGCGGTCACCGGGATCGCCGGGCTCGCGGATGACTGGACCCTCGTGCTCATCGGCCTGGCGCTGCTGGTGCTCACCGGATCGGCGGCCGCGGTGATCGTGCTGCGCAGCCCGCAGCGACCCGTCCCGGCCTCGGCGCCGCCATCGGCGGAGCCGAGCTGAGCGGTGGCGAGAGACGAGAGAAAGAGGAATGCAGAAGTGACGAAGCGACAGCGCACGTCCAGTGCGAGCACGGGAATCCGCGCCGTCGGGAGGCTCTCGGCCGCGGTCCTGGCCGCGGCGGGTCTCCTGCTCGGGCTCTCCCTCGGCGGAGCGGCCCAGGCGCTGCCGCCGGACGGGCCGGGTCCGGAGACGCCGGGCACCAGCTCGCGGGTGTGGCCCGCCGAGGTGGCGGTGGGCGACCTGCTCTACTTCGAAGTCTCCGGATACCCGCCCAACGAGACCGTCTACATCAAGATCGACGACGGCGCGGCGTGCAGCGATACCTCCCACGGCGCCTGCGTCTACGCCACCCAGGCGCTCGACGCGAACGGCTACGCCACGGGGTCGATCGTGGTGCCCGATCTGCCGCAGGGAGCGCACTGGCTCCGGATGCTCGCGACCGGCGATGTGTTCGACTCCAAGACCGGTGAGAAGCTCGGTTACGAGGGATACACCCGTCGGGGCGGCAACGACTTCACCGTGGTCGCGGGCGGATCGGGCGGCGGCGGGGCCGCCGGTGCCGGGGCGCTGACCGGCGGGGACACCGGCGCGGGAACTGCTGGCGCCGGCGGTGAGGGCGAGGGCGAAACCCCGGCCGAGGGCGGGGAGCTGAAGCTCGACGTGGGCGACGAGGAGCCGGCGGCAAGCATGGACGACCTCACGACCACGGTCGAGGAGGGCGCCGGCGGCGATGTGCAGCGCGTCGAGGCCGCTGCCGCGCCGGCGGCGACGGCGTCACTGCCCTGGGCGGGGATCGGGGTGCTCGGCGGAGCGCTGGTGCTGGGCAGCCTCGGGATCGTCTGGGCGCTGCTGCATCGCCGCAGGATCGCCGCGGCGGGAGCGTCGCAGGCCGGCCCGGCCGCCTCGCCGGAGGGCGGAGCGGTTCGCCCAGAGTCCGAGGCATGAGCTCGGCGACGGCGATTCCCCCCGTCGGAGCCGACCTCGTCCGGCCGGCGTCCGTCAAGGCCGGGGCCCTGGTCGCAGGGGCGATCGCGCTCGTGGTCGCGGTGCTGCTCTCGCTCTCGGTCGGGTCGAGGGGCATCCCCCTCGACGAGACGTGGCGGCTGCTCCTCGCCCCCGACGCATCGAGCGCGTCGACCGTGCTGCACGAGCTGCGCGTTCCGCGCACGCTGCTCGGGATCGCCGTGGGGGCCGCGCTGGGTGTGGCCGGCGGCCTGATGCAGTCGCTCACCCGGAACCCCCTTGCGGACCCGGGGATCCTGGGGATCAACGCGGGCGCCTCGGTGGCGGTGGTGCTGGTCGTCGCGCTGACCGGGGTGAGCGGGATCGGCTTCTACCTGTGGTTCGCGTTCGCGGGGGCGGCTCTCGCCTCGGTGGCCGTCTATGCGCTCGGCAGCTCCCACCGCCAGGCTGCCACGCCCGTGCGCCTCGCACTCGCGGGCGTGGCCATCAGCGCGGCGCTGCAGGCGCTGACCACCACGATCATCCTCGCCGATCAGACCGCCTACAACGAGTTCCGCTTCTGGGTCGCCGGGTCGCTCGAGGGACGGCTGTACCCCGTGCTGCTCACGATCCTCCCGTTCGTGCTGAGCGGCCTGCTCATCGCGGTGCTCCTGGCGCCGGCGCTGAACGCGCTCGCGCTCGGCACCGAGACCGGCCGCGCCCTGGGAGTGCGGGTGCGGGCCACCCGCGCATGGTCGATGATCGCCATCACCCTGCTGTGCGGAGCCGCGACGGCGGCCGTGGGGCCCATCGGCTTCGTCGGCCTCGCGGTGCCGTTCGCGGCGCGGCTGCTCGTCGGCTCGGATCAGCGGTGGGTCACGGCGATGTCCGTGCTGCTGGGGCCCGCCTGGCTGCTGGGCGCCGATGTGATCGCGCGCGTGGTGGTGCCCGAGGAGGCCCAGGTGGGCATCGTGGCCGCGCTCCTCGGCGCGCCGATGTTCGTGTACATCGTCCGGCGGCGAAGGATCGCGGCGCTGTGAGCGAGGGAGGGGCGATCAGCACCGCCGCGCGTCCCGACGCATCGAGCCGGGATCTCGGGATCTTCCGCGCGCTCCGCCGCCGGCACGCGACGCTGCGCATCGGCGGCCTGAGCTTCCGCTTCGAGCGGCGCAGCGCGACGGTGTACGGACTCCTGCTGCTGAGCGCGGTCATCGCGGGCGCGGCGGGGATCCTCATCGGGGACTATCCGATCTCGCTCGGCCAGGTGGTCGCGTCGTTGGGAGGAACCGCGGACGATCCGCTCGCGCAGTACTTCGTGACCGAGGTGCGCCTGCCGCGTGCCGTGAGCGCACTGCTGGTGGGCGCCGCGCTCGGGATGTCCGGCGCGATCTTCCAGACCCTGTCGGGCAATCCGCTGGGCAGCCCGGACATCATCGGGTTCACGACGGGGGCGGCCACGGGCGCGCTCGTGCAGATCATCCTCGTCGGCGGGAGCACGTTCGCCATCGCGGTCGCCGCGGTCGTGGGCGGGCTGCTGACGGCGGTGCTCGTGATCGCGCTGTCGTGGCGGCGCGGCGTGGCGGGCTTCCGTCTCGTGCTCGTGGGCATCGGCGTCGGTGCGGTGCTCGCCGCGGTGAACTCGCTGCTCGTGGTGCGGGCTCCGCTCGAGGCGGCGCAGACCGCGTCGCAGTGGCTGGCCGGGTCGCTCAACTCGACGCTGTGGCCCGAGGTTGCCGCGGTGGCACTGGCGATCGCGGCGATCACGCCGATCGTCGTCTGGCAGTTCGGCCCGCTCTCGCAGTTCCCGCTGGGCGACGACACCGCGACGGGGATCGGCGTGCGGGTCGGCCGTTCGCGCATCGTGCTCGTACTCGCGGGGGTGGGGCTCATGGCCGTGGCCACCGCCGCGACCGGCCCGATCGCGTTCATCGCGCTGGCGGCGCCGCATCTGGTGCGGCGGATCACGCGCACGGCGGGTCTCGGGCTGTTCGGCGCGGCGCTGATGGGAGGGGTGCTCGTGCTCGTCTCGGACCTCATCGCACGGCGGCTGTTCGCCCCGACCGAGCTCGCTGTGGGCGTCGTCACGGGAGCTCTCGGCGGCCTCTACCTCGTGTGGCTGCTCGCGATCGAAAGGAAACGGCTGTGACCCCGAATGCGAACGGAAGCCGACTGATCGGCCGGGACCTCGCGGTGGGCTACGGGGGCGACCGCAGGATCCTGAACGGGGTCGACGTGGCGATCCCCGAGGGGGAGTTCACGGTGATCGTCGGCCCGAACGCCTGCGGCAAATCGACGCTGCTCAAGGCGCTCGCCCGCATGCTGCCGCTGCAGCGGGGCGAGGTGCTGCTCGACGGCGCACCGATCCGCAGCTACTCGCCCAAGGCCGCGGCGCGCAGATTGGGGCTCCTGCCGCAGTCGCCCGTCGCACCCGACGGCATCACCGTGGCCGATCTCGTCGCGCGAGGCCGCTATCCGCACCAGAACCTCCTGCGGCAGTGGACTCCCGAAGACGAACGCGCGGTGGTCGATGCGCTGCTGGCCGCGAACGTGGAGCGACTCGCGGAACGCAACGTCGACGAGCTCTCGGGCGGGCAGCGCCAGCGGGTCTGGATCGCGATGGCGCTCGCGCAGCAGACGCCGATCCTGCTGCTCGACGAGCCGACCACCTATCTCGACATCGCCCACCAGGTCGAGGTGCTGAACCTCGCGCGCCGTCTGCAGCGCGAGGGGCGCACGATCGTGCTGGTGCTGCACGAGCTCCATCTCGCCTTCCGCTACGCCACCCACCTCATCGTGATGCGCGAGGGGCGCATCGAGGCGAGCGGTCCGCCCGAGCAGGTGGTGACGGAGGAGCTGATCGAGCGCGTCTACGAATTGCCGTGCCGGGTGATCCCGGATCCGGTCACGGGCAGGCCGCTCGTCATACCGCTGGACGTCGAGGCCGAACGGAGCACGACGCCGACGCGAGCTTAAGATCAGATGAAGCTTATGCTACCCTCATTCAGAGCAGGTGTGAATGATTCTCGCGCCCGCGTGTGCCGCTGTTGGCCCGAGTCGCCCCGGCTCACCGGGGCTTCGGAGAGGTTGCTGTCATGAATGTCCCTGGATCCGCGATGCTCGATCGCCCCCTTCACCGTCCGCTGGCCCTGCTGATCGCCTCGGCACTCGCGCTGACCGGTCTGGTCGCCGCCGACGCGCTCGCATCTCCTCCCGCGCAGGCGGCCGAGCAGACCTACACCCACGTCGACGGCGCAACGGTGACCTACGACTCCGAGGTGGTCGCGGGAGAGCCGATCCCGCTCTCCGGCACCCACTGGACGACGAAGGCCGGGCACTCGGTCGGCGACGGGGAGTTCGATGTCCGAGAGGGCGACGAGGGGTCGATCATCGGCGTGAAGTTCATGGCGGGCGGCGCCACGGGCAACGCCCTCCGCACCCAGAAGGTCGTCAACCCGTGGAACGGCGACACGGACTACGCGAGCCCCGACGTCTGGGACATCGTCCAGGCCGCCGGCACGGGGGAATGGTGGGACGAGCAGGCGTGGCCCGGGGTCGAGTACGGGGAGTGGCGGACCGAGATCCCGTGGCCCACGGCCGAGATCGCCCAGAACCCGCCGGCCCTGCAGCCGGGGGACACCTTCAGCCTGCAGCTGCTCAGCGGAACGCTGTACGGGAACACCGTCGGCAACCAGGGCCTGCGCCCCGACGTCTCCCGCACCGTCAATCTGAGCTTCACTGTCGTCGCCCCGGCACCCGAGGTCTCGCTCTCGACCCAGCAGGTCGAGCAGCACGGCGACCTCTGGTTCACCCTTTCGGGGTTCGCACCCGGGGCGCAGGTGATCGTCGATCTGGTGGACGCCGAGGGGGCGACGGTGGTCTCGAAGCCATTCGCGATCGGGGCCGATGGCAACACCGACGATCCGGACGGACAGACCTATCGCAAGCTGACCGTTCCACGAGATGCGGTCGCGGGCGGTGACTACGCGGTGATCGTGCGCGACGCCGGCTCCGGCGAGGCCCTTGCGTCGAGCGGAGCCGTGACGGTCACGGCCGCCACGACTCGCGTCTTCAACCCCGGCGACCATGCCGGCGGGGTCGAGGACCTGCTCGTGCAGCAGGGCGGCACCTGGACGTTCCGAGCCGTCGGCTTCGCACCGGGCGGTACGCTCACCGCGACCGCGGAGATCGGCGGAGAGACGGTCGAGCTCGGCGGGATCGGGCAGATCAGCGCCTCGGAGAAGGCCTGGCGACTCGATGCCAACGGGGATACCTCGCGCGAGGGATTCACGCGCGTGCAGCTTCCCGAGACCGCGCCGGAGGGGCCGCTCGAGGTGACGTTCGGCGATGGGGAGACGCAGCTCTCCCGCACTCTGGTCATCGAGTCCCCGCCCGAGGCCGTCGTCACGGTCGCGTCGTCCGCGCAGATCGGCGGCACGGTCCGCGTGAGCGGCGAGGGCTTCCTGCATCCCGATGGCGAGCAGGGATCGCGGGTGGCGATCAAGATCGACGACGGCGCCTACTCGCGGCTCGACTCCTCGACGCATCAGAACCGGACGATCTGGTGGATCGTCGACGCCGACGCGAACGGAGCGTTCTCCGTCGACATGCCGGTCCCGAACGGCACCGGGGCCGACTCGGGTGCGACGCTCGGCTCCCAGCCCGCGCTGGTCCCCGGGTCCGCTCACACGCTCCGCCTGCTCACGGGGAGTCTGAAAACGGGGGACCGCTCCCGCACGCTGCAGTCGTCCGCGTTCTCGGTGACCGCCGCGCCGGATCCGGGTGCCACGCCCCCGGTGGTGACCGCCGGCCCGAAGAGCGTGTCGGTGGTGGACGGCTCTCCGGCCGCGTTCACCGCGAAGGCTTCGGGTTCGCCGGTGCCGTCGGTGCGGTGGGAGTCGAGGAAGGGTTCGGGTTCGTGGGCGCCGGTCGCGGGTGCGACGTCGTCGACGTTGCGGCTTGCGAAGGTGTCGGCGGGTCTGTCGGGTACGCAGTACCGTGC